>NZ_JANSJH010000120.1:0-7142 GCF_047462495.1 Synechococcus sp. H55.2
CTTCTCCACTTCTGTGTCCCTCACCCCCGGCCCCTCTCCCAAAGGGAAATTGCCCTCACCCCCAGCCCCTCTCCCAAAGGGAGAGGGGAGCTGAAGGGCTTTGCAACCCGTGAGGCTGGCTGCCGCTCTTCACATTCTACGGTAAGCCGGTCGGCAAACCGTTTTTAGGGCCAGGGATCCCTAGGCAGGGCAGGGGGTGGGGAGCGCCGCATCGGCAGCAAGATCCAGCGTGGCCCTGAGGAGGCCGGGATCCTCTGAAGAGGGGAGCAACTGGAACCCCAAGCGCCTGCAGAGGCGGCGCATGCCCTCGTTTTCGCTGAGCACCTCGCCGGTGAGGCGCCGGATCCCTTCGCAGCGGGCCACCTGAATCAGGCGGGTCAGCAGCTCCGTGCCGATCCCCTGTCTTTGGTAGGGATCCGCCACCAACAGGGCAAACTCGGCTTCTTCGGGAGGGCCGTGTTTTTTGGAGAGGCGGCTGATGCCGAGGATTGTAGCTTCTGGCTCCTGTTTTTCCGCCACCAGGGCGATCTCGCGGTCGTAGTCGTTAAAGCAGATGCGAACCAAGCGCTCGTGGGCGATGCGGGCGCTGTATTTGATGGAGTGGAAGTAGCGCAGGTAGATGCTGTAGTCGGAGACGTGGCGGTGAAACTGGATCACCAGCGGCTCGTCTTCGGGACGGATGGGGCGGATGATGATGCCCTCGCGGAAGGGCCAACTGTACTGGCTGGGGTAGGGGCGGATGGCCAACGGCACGGGTGGTTCTTGCTCCGAGCGCAAAATGACGCGGGCATCCAAAGCCAGCAGTTGCTCGCCCGAGGCCAGCAGGGGGTTGATGTCGATCTCTTGGATCTGCCGCTGTTCGGCCACCAGTTGGCTGAAGCGCACCAAGAGCTGTTCCAGCGCTTCCAGATTGACGGCTCGGCGCCCCCGCACCCCCTTGAGGGCCTTGTAGATGAGGGTATTCTCCATCAGGCGGCGCGCCAAGGTGGTGTTGAGGGGGGGAAGGCCAATGGCGCGATCCTGGAACACCTCCACCAACTGGCCGCCGCTGCCAAACAGCAACACCGGCCCAAACTGGGGATCCTCGCTGCTGCCCAGGATCAGCTCGTAGCCGTCGGTGCGGATCATCGGCTGCACCGTCACCCCTTGGAAGTGCTCTGGCCCTGCTTTCTCACTGACGTTGCGGCGAATCTGGGCGAAGGCCCGCCGCACCGCTTCGGCATCGGGCAGGTTGAGCTGCACGCCGCCCACGTCGCTCTTGTGGGTGAGGGTGTGGGAGTAGAGCTTCAGCACCACCGGGTAGCCCATTTCTGCGGCGGCCTCTACCGCTGCTTCCGGGCTATTGGCCACCCGCGTGGGCACCACCGGGATCCCGTAGGCGGCCAGGATCTCCTTGGACTCGACCTCGGTTAAGAGCCGGCGACCTTGCTGCCGGGCTTGGCCGAGAATTTGTTGCACCCTCTCGCGCTCGACCGCTGTTGCAGGGAGCAGAGTGGGAGTTTCGTAGAGGGCCTTGAGGTTGTCGCTAAAGCGCCACAGATAGCTGAACACCCGTGCCGCCTGATCCGGATAGCGGTAGGTGGGGATCCCCGCTTGGTTAAGGATCTGCTCGCCGGCATCCACCAAGTCTCCCCCCATCCAACTGGCCAGGATGGGCTGCCGGGAGCCGCTGCGCCGCCAGGTCTCCACCACCTTGGCAGCAGTGGCGGTGGGATCCGTCATTGCCTGGGGGGTGAGGATCACCAAACAGCCCTGGCTGGCGGGATCCCGCAGCACGATCTCCAGCGCCTGGGCAAAGCGCTCCGGCCCGGCATCGCCCAAAATATCAATGGGATTGCCGTGGCTCCAGTGGGGCGGCAGGATGGAGTTAAGCTGCTCCAGGGTTTGGGGAGAGAGCTGGGCCAGGGATCCCCCGGCGCGGATGAGGGTGTCGGTGGCCAGCACCCCCGGTCCGCCGGCATTGGTGAGGATGCTGAGGTGGGGGCCCTGCGGGCGGGGCTGTTTGGCCAGCACCTCCGCCATGTCGAAGAGATCTTCGATGTGATCCACCCGCAGCACACCGCAGCGGCGGAAGGCTGCATCCAAAACCGCGTCGCTGCCGGTGAGGGATCCCGTGTGGGAAGCTGCCGCCTGGGCCGCCGCCTGGGTACGCCCCGCCTTGATGACAATAATGGGCTTGCTCAGCGCCACCTCGCGGGCCGCCGACACAAACGACCGCGCGTCCCCAATCGACTCCATGTAGAGGACAATGCTGTGGGTATGGGGATCCTCGCCCAGATAGTCGATGAGATCCCCCCAGCCCACATCCAGCATGGATCCCAGGGAGATGAAGGCGCTAAAGCCGACATTTTCCCGCAGGCTCCAGTCCAGGATCGAGGTGCAGAGCGCCCCGCTTTGGCTGATAAACCCCACGTTGCCGGGTCGGGCCATCTGGGCAGCAAAGGTGGCATTGAGGCCGGTGTGGGGATTTTGGATCCCCAGGCAGTTGGGACCAATGAGGCGCAGCTTGCCGCGGGCAGCCTCTTGGATGGCCTTTTCCAGCTCCAGCCCCTCCGGGCCAATTTCCTTAAAGCCTGCCGAGAGGACAATGGCCCCCTTGACGCCGGTCTCGACGCATTCTTGGATAACCGCCGGCACCCCGGCTGCCGGGATGGCGATGATGGCCAGATCCACCGGCTCCGGCAGAGCAGAGAGCCGCTCGTAGGCCCGGATGCCCAACACCTGGTGCCGCTTGGGGTTGACCGGGTAGACCGTGCCGCCAAAGGGGTGGCTGATCAGGTTCCAGAGCACCGTGCGCCCCACACTGCCCTCGCGCTCTGTTGCCCCCACCACCGCCACCGAGCGAGGCAGAAAAATGGGATCTAAGGGGTGGGATCTGGCCTTCCAGATGTCCAGGCTGGGATCGGGGCGGTGCAGCGTAGCCATAGCCGTTGCAAGGAGGGAAGGGAGAAGTACGTTTTGGCGGGGAGGAAGGCCGACCTTAAACCAGAGCCGGCTCCGGCTGGTGGTAGAGGGCAGCCTCCACCCGGCAGCCCCGATAGGCCAAGACGTACAGCTCCTTCATATCCTGAATGAGGGGGTAGCGGGGGTTGGCGCCGGTGCATTGGTCATCAAAAGCCTGCTCCGCCATCGCTTCCAGACGGTCGTAAAAGGCCTGCTCGCTCTCGCTGAGGGCCTCGCGAATGCTGGCCGGGATCCCCAGCTTCCGCTTCAGCTCCTCGATGGCCTCGATAAGGCGCATGACCTTTTCCTCATCATTGGCTCCCCCCAACTGCAGGTAATCGGCAATTTCGGCATAGCGGTGCTTGGCGTTGGGGTAGCGGTACTGGGGAAAGATGGCCTGCTTGAAGGGGGCGTCGGTGGCGTTGTAGCGGATGACGTGGGTAATCATCAGGGCATTGGCCAGGCCGTGGGGCAGGTGGAAGGTGGATCCCAGCTTGTGGGCCAAAGAGTGGCACACCCCCAAAAAGGCGTTGGCAAAGGCCATGCCGGCAAGGGTGGCGGCGTAGTGGACTTTTTCCCGCGCTTCTGGATCCTCAGCTCCCTTCTCGTAGGCCCGCGGCAGGTAGGTCATCAGCAGCTTAATTGCCTGCAGCGCCAGCCCGTCGGTAAACTCGCTGGCCATCACCGAGACATAGGCTTCCAAGGCGTGGGTGAGGGCATCGATGCCGCCGTAAGCCGTCAGCTTCTTGGGCATCTTCAGGGTGAGATCCGGATCGACAATGGCCATGCTGGGGGTGAGGGCGTAGTCGGCCAGGGGGTACTTGATCCCCACCCGGTCATCGGTCACCACCGCAAAGGGCGTTACCTCGGATCCCGTCCCGGAAGTGGTGGGGATGCAGACCAGTTGGGCTTTTTGCCCCAGCGGCGGCAGCTCGTAGACCCGCTTGCGGATGTCCATAAAGCGCGTTGCCAGGCCTTCAAACTCCACCTGGGGCTGCTCGTACATCAGCCACATCACCTTGGCCGCATCCATCGGGGATCCGCCGCCCACGGCGATGATGACATCTGGCTGAAACTGGCGCAACTGCTCCAGGCCGCGGTTGATGTTGCTGAGGGTGGGATCCGGCTCCACATCGTGGTAGACATCCCAGTTCACGTGCAGCTCGTCCAAAACCTGGGTAACCGGCTGCAGCACACCCAGCTCGAAGAGGGGCTTATCGGTCACCAAAAAAGCCCGTTTTTTGCCGGCCAACTCCCGCAGCGCCACCGGTAGACATCCCGGCTTGAAGTAGATCTTGGGCGGCACCCGGAACCAGAGCATATTTTCCCGCCGGTAGGCCACGGTTTTAATGTTGAGCAGGTGGCGCGGCCCCACATTGTCGGAGACCGAGTTGCCCCCCCACGTGCCACAGCCCAAAGTTAACGAGGGATCCAGCCTAAAGTTGTAGAGATCCCCAATCGCCCCCTGGGAAGAGGGGGTGTTGATCAGCACCCGCGCTGTTTGGAGGGCATGCTCAAAGTAGGCAATATCGTCCTGGTTGGCGGGATCGGTATACAAAACAGAGGTGTGGCCCCGCCCACCGAAATTGACCAGTTGGACAGCAACATCGACGGCGCTGTGGAAATCCTTGGCACGGTAGAAGGCCAAAACAGGGGCCAATTTTTCGTAGGAAAACGGCTCTTCGGGCCCCACCTTGTCCACTTCCCCAATCAGCAGCTTGGTGCCTTCGGGTACCTGGATCCCGGCTAGAGCGGCAATGGTCTGCACCGATTGGCCGACAATAGCTGGATTGAGACGGCCATCCCTGAGGAGGATGCGGCGCACCGCTTGCGTTTGTTCCGGATCCAAAAAGTAGGCCCCTTGATGACAAAATTCCGCCTTCACCTGCTCATAAACGGCCTCCACCACAATCACCGCCTGTTCCGAGGCGCAGATCATGCCGTTGTCAAAAGTTTTGCTGAGCAAGATTGAACTGACGGCCATGGGAATGTCGGCACTGGTGTCGATGACCGCCGGCGTGTTGCCCGCCCCCACGCCCAGCGAGGGGTGGCCGGAGGAATAGGCCGCCTTGACCATGCCGGGGCCGCCGGTGGCCAGGATCAATTTCACCTCCGGATGCTGCATCAAAGCCTGAGAAAGCTCAATCGTGGGCTCGTCAATCCAGCCAATCAAGCCCACAGGCGCGCCTGCCGCCTCAGCCGCCTCTTTGACCACTTTGGCTGCAGCGATGGTGCATCGTTTGGCGCGGGGGTGAGGCGCAAAAATGATGGCGTTGCGGGTTTTCAGAGTGATGAGGGCTTTGAAAAGGGTCGTCGAAGTGGGATTGGTGACCGGCACAATGCCCGCCAAAAGCCCCACCGGCTCGGCAATGCGCTCGTAGCCAAAGCTCTCGTCCCGCTCAATGACGCCACAGGTTTTCTCGTGTTTGTACTTGTTGTAAATGTATTCAGAGGCAAAGTGATTTTTGATCACCTTGTCTTCCACAATGCCCATGCCGGTCTCCTCTACGGCCAACTTGGCCAAGGGGATCCGCTCGTTGTTGGCCGCCAGGGCAGCTTTGTGAAAGATTCGATCCACCTGCTCCTGGGTGAAGGTGGCATACTCAGCCTGGGCAGCTTTCACCTGTTGGATTAAAGCTTCCAGTTCCTCGAGATTGGTAACAGGCATAGGTGGATCCCTCCAAAATCACATCCATACGGGTTAAAAGTTGAGGCAACCATTAGAAATTGCTGGAAAACTCCATAGGCTCACTGGCTGGCTAAGCGCCCACAGGTGCGGGAACCTGGATCTCGGTGGTCATTTTTGGGGGATGGGTGAGGGTGTTGTGGATGATGCAAGCGTCGACAGCTTTTTCTAGGCCCTTTTGCTGCCTTTCGTCGAGCGGGATCCCCGTCTGAACGCGAATGCAAATGTTGTCTAAGCGGCTGGGGTGCTCAACTTTATCTGCAGTAACAACCACTTCCAGCCCTCGAGGATCCAACTGCCGCGCTTCCAGATACTTGACGGCATAAAAGCCAACACAAGCACCCAAAGAGGCCAAAAACCACTCCGGCGGCGTCATTCCCTGATCTTGGCCGTGGTTGTCCAAGGGCTGATCGCTGAGGATGCGATGGCCGCGGCTTTCGGCTTGAAATTGAACGCCATTTTGGTAGGTTACGCGCACTTCCACTGGGGATCCCTCCTCTATTTTTCCATCTGCCAGAGTTGACCAGCTCCTAGCCTATAAGTTCAACCTAGCGCTACTTTAGGGGCAGCCTAAGAATTTTAGAGATGACTTTGGGATCAAGCTGATGCAAATGGGGATTGACTCTGTTTTTGTTACTGTTGCTACGGCAATAAACTAAGTCTTAGCAGCCATTAAACCGCCACCAATCCCCGCTCGCGAAAGATTTGCAAAGCGTGGTTGATCTGTTCCGGGGTGGGCGGCTGGACATCGCTGAGGGTGTAGGGCAGTCCCAACTGCTGCCATTTGTATTCCCCCATCTTGTGAAAGGGCAAAACCTCCACCCGCTCCACGTTGGATAGAGTGGCCACAAACTCAGCCAAGCCCTTGATGTTTTCCTCAGGATCTGTTAGTCCAGGAACGAGAACAAAACGAATCCAGGTGGGCTTGTGAATCTGATCCAAATAGCGAGCCAGATCGAGAGTGGGCTGCAGCGAAACGCCGGTAACTTTGCGATAGAGCTCCGGCAGATAGGACTTGATATCGAGCAACACCAAATCAGTATGCTCCAACAAAGGCTTTGCCGTTTCCAGTTGCACATAGCCAGAAGTATCCAAAGCCGTGTGCAAGTCCAGCTCGTGGCAGCGGCGGAAAATCTCGGCCACAAAGTTGGGTTGCATTAACGGTTCCCCCCCGCTGGCCGTGACTCCCCCACCCTTGAGGTAGTAATTGCGGCAGCGCTGGATCTCCGCCATGAGGGAGTCCACCGTCACCACCTGGCCGGCATTGGGATCCCGACAGTCGGGATTGTGGCAGTACAGACAGCGCAGAGGACAGCCCTGTAGGAAGATGACAAAGCGGATCCCTGGCCCATCTACCGTGCCACAGGTCTCGACCGAGTGAATGCGGCCGGTTATCGGCGTCAAGGGGTTGAGCGGGGTATCCATACTTCTATCCTCAATGGCTTTTGCAAAATATCAACTAATCTTGAGGTTTTCTTCCCAATTGCTGGCCATGTTATGCACATCACGGTTT
>NZ_JANSJH010000121.1:0-7135 GCF_047462495.1 Synechococcus sp. H55.2
CCTCACCTTTGCAAGCCTACTTTTATGCACAAACCGCAATTGGAAAATGACAAAACGGCATAACTTGTTACAAAATGTAATGGCAAATACCAAAGTTAACGGTTGGCCATCGCTAAGGTAGCCGGTGTTACCCTACGGCAGCGACGATGGCGAACCAATTTGAGCGCCTCAAAAGCGAAAAGGACGGGCTGGCGGTCAAAGCCGAGCTGGAAGCGTTTGCCCGCATGGGCTGGGAGAACATCCCTGAAGACGACCGGGATCACCGCCTCAAGTGGCTGGGGATCTTCTTTCGCAAGCGCACGCCCGGCCAGTTTATGCTGCGGCTGCGCCTGCCCAATGGGATCCTGACCAGCGGCCAGATGCGGATGTTGGCGGCGATCATCCATCCCTATGGAAAAGATGGCGTAGCCGACATCACCACCCGGCAGAACTTGCAACTGCGCGGCATCCCCATCGAGGAGATGCCCCAGATCTTGGGCTACTTGAAGGAGGTGGGCCTAACCAGCATCCAGTCGGGCATGGACAATGTGCGCAACATTACGGGATCCCCCCTTGCGGGCATTGACCCAGATGAGCTGATTGACGTGCGCGGCCTCACCCGCAAGGTGCAGGACATGGTAACCAACAACGGCGAGGGCAACCCTTCCTTCACCAATCTGCCGCGTAAGTTTAACATCGCCATCTGCGGTTGTCGCGACAACTCCGTTCATGCGGAGATCAACGACCTGGCCTTTGTGCCGGCCTTCAAAGCGGGCAAGCTGGGCTTCAACGTCTTGGTGGGGGGCTTTTTTTCGGCCCGCCGCTGTGCCGAGGCCATCGGGCTGGATGTCTGGGTGGATCCGCGCGATGTGGTTCCTCTGTGCGAGGCGGTGCTGCTGGTCTACCGGGATCACGGCCTGCGGGCCAACCGGCAGAAGGCGCGGCTGATGTGGCTCATTGACGAGTGGGGCCTGGAGAAGTTTCGGGCGGCTGTGGAGCGGCAGATCGGCCATCCGCTGTCCAGAGCGGCGGAAAAAGATGAGGTGGTCTGGCAGAAGCGGGATCTCCTGGGGGTGCATGCCCAGAAGCAGCCGGGCTTGAACTTCGTTGGCCTGCACGTGCCGGTGGGACGGCTGAATGCCCTGGAGATGATGGAGCTGGCCCGCCTAGCGGAGGTATACGGCTCCGGGGAGCTGCGGCTGACGGTGGAGCAGAACGTGCTCATCCCCAATGTGCCCGATTCGCGGGTGGCGCCGCTGCTTAAAGAGCCGCTCTTGAAAAAGTTCTCCCCCAACCCAGGGCCCTTGCAGCGGGGGCTGGTGTCCTGCACGGGCAACCAGTTCTGCAACTTTGCCCTCATCGAGACCAAAAACCGCGCTGTGGCTCTAATGGAAGAGCTGGAAGCCGAGCTGGAGATCCCGCAGACGGTGCGCATCCACTGGACGGGCTGCCCCAACTCCTGCGGCCAGCCCCAGGTGGCCGATATCGGCCTAATGGGCACCACCGCCCGCAAGGACGGCAAGCCGGTGGAAGCGGTGGACATCTACATGGGGGGAGAAGTGGGCAAAGACGCCAAGCTGGGCGAATGTGTGCGTCGAGGGATCCCTTGCGAAGACCTCAAGCCCGTCTTGGTGGAGCTGCTGATTGAGCACTTCGGGGCCAGGCCGCGCCAGCGTCCATCGGCTGCTCAAACTGCTTCTTCCCCCGTGATGGCTTGCTAAGTAGGGGCCAAGTCTGGGGAAGGTTTTCTCTCTGCGTCGTTCAAAATCTTGGAGGTTCCGATGTCTAAACTGTTCTCCCGTCGCCAATTTTTGGCCGGGGCAGCCGCCCTGGCAGCAGGAGCAGCCGCGGCTGGGATCCCACGCGCCCAATCGCAATCTTTGGGTCAGGGCTACTGGGTGGCCCAGGCCGATACTCCCGAGACCCCGCGGGCCAAGCTGGGGTTCATTGCTCTCACCGACGCCGCCCCCCTGATCATCGCCAAAGAGAAGGGGTTTTTTGACAAGTACGGCATGAAGGACGTGGAGGTGGTCAAGCAGGCCTCTTGGGGCACCACCCGCGACAACTTGGTGCTGGGATCCGCTGCTGGCGGCATCGATGGGGCGCACATTCTCACCCCCATGCCCTATCTCATCACCACCGGCAAAGTTACCGATGGCAAGCCGGTACCGATGTACATTCTGGCCCGCCTGAACTTGGACGGTCAGTGCATCAGCATTGCCAACGAGTACCGGGATTTGCAAATTGGCCTGGATAGTTCCCCCCTCAAAGCCAAGTTTGCGGAAGCGCGAGCTGCCGGCAGGGATCCCAAATGCGCGGTAACCTTCCCCGGCGGCACCCACGACCTGTGGATGCGCTACTGGCTGGCCGCCGGCGGGATCGATCCCAATGGCGATGTCTCTGTCATTGTGGTGCCGCCCCCCCAGATGGTGGCCAACATGAAATCCAAAACGATGGAAGCCTTCTGTGTGGGCGAGCCTTGGAATGCTCAACTGGTGAACCAAAAAGAGGGCTATACCGCCCTCACCACCGGCGAGCTGTGGAATCGCCATCCTGAGAAAGCCTTTGCTCTGCGGGCTGACTGGGTGGATGCCCACCCGAAAGCCACCTTGGCGCTGTTGAAGGCGGTGCAAGAAGCCCAGATCTGGTGCGACCAAATGGAGAACAAAGAGGAAATGTGCCGGATCATCGGCGACCGCCGCTGGCTGGGGGTTCCTGTGGCCGATATCTTGGGTCGCGCCAAAGGCACCTTTGACTACGGCACCGGCAAAGTGGTGCAAAACAGCCCCCACCTGATGAAGTTCTGGCAAGACAATGCTTCCTACCCCTTCAAGAGCCACGACCTTTGGTTCCTGACCGAAGACATCCGCTGGGGCTATCTGCCCGCCGACACGGATACCAAAGCCCTGGTGGACAAGGTCAACCGAGAAGATCTCTGGCGCGAGGCCGCCAAAGCCATTGGCCAAGAGGCCGCCATTCCCCCCAGCACCTCTCGCGGCGTGGAAACCTTCTTCGATGGGGTGAAGTTCGACCCCGAAAATCCGGCTGCCTATCTGGAGAAATTGGCCATCAAGAAGCTGGCCTAGCCTGCTCCTTCCAGGGCTTGCAGAACACCTGCAAGCCCCCTGTCCGAGAGATTTCCCTAAGAGCCCCCAGACAGGTTCAAATTAAACCTCTTCTCTCTTGCACTTTCCCTACGCTGACTTTGACCATAGCCCTACTCTCAGCAAACTATGCATCTTCTCCACTTTGCCTTGAAGGTGGGCTGCCACCTCTTCCCTTTGCTCATCCGCTTAGGCCGTTGGCTGCTGAGCCAAGGTGCCTCTCTTCAGGCCCATGCCGGGATCCCTTCTGCCACGAGCTCTGGATCCGCTTGGAGGCAACGAGTCCGGATCCATCAAGCGCTGCGCCGCATTCTCTTGCCCGCTACGGCAATTTTCATCGTGCTCCTGCTCTGGCAAATCCTCTACAGCCGGCCCGGCGCCAACCTGCCCACCCCGCTCCAAGTTTGGCAGGACACCTGGGATCCCCTCATTAAAGATCCCTTTTTTGACTACGGCGGCAACGCCAAAGGACTGTTCTGGCAAATCTGGGCCAGCCTGCAGCGGGTGTTCATTGGGTTTTTCTTGGCCAGTCTGGTGGGGGTTTTGGGCGGCATGGTGATCGGGGTCAACCGCTGGCTGCATGAGGCTTTGGATCCCATTGTTCAGGTGTTGCGCACGGTGCCACCTCTGGCTTGGCTGCCGATTTCTTTGGCCGCCTTTCGCGATGCCAACCCCTCCGCCATTTTTGTTATCTTCATCACGGCCCTCTGGCCCATTTTGATCAACACCATTGCCGGTGTACAGCGGATCCCACAGGACTACCGCAATGTGGCCAGAATTGTACGCATGTCCGGCTGGAAGTATTTCTTTAAGATTGTCTTTCCGGCCACGGTGCCCTACATCTTTACCGGCCTGCGCATCGGGGTGGGCCTCTCTTGGCTGGCGATTGTGGCTGCAGAAATGTTGGTTGGCGGGGTGGGCATCGGCTTCTTCATTTGGGATGCCTGGAATAGCTCCCGCATCAGCGAAATTATTGTGGCTTTGATCTATGTCGGCCTGGTTGGCCTTTTGTTGGATCGGGTTACGGCTTGGATTGGCTCGCTGGTGGTTGCCGAGGATCACTAGGTTGGACTGAGCCCGGAGTTGGCTGCTGACAGTTTGCTCACTTTTCAAAAATGAATCTCAAGGGATCCCTTAGGTAGCATCATGAAGACTCAGCCCTACATCGAAGTTGACCATGTAGACAAAGACTTTTTCCTGGACAATGGGGAGGTTTATCCCGCTCTAAGAGACATCCATCTGGAGATCCAAAAAGGGGAATTTGTCTCGCTAATTGGCCACTCCGGCTGCGGCAAGTCCACCCTCCTCAACATCATCGCCGGCCTGGAAAAACCCTCCCGCGGCGGCGTGCTGCTGGAAGGCCGGCAGATGACGGAGCCCGGCCCGGAGCGCATGGTGGTGTTCCAGAACTATTCCCTGCTGCCCTGGCTGACGGTGCGGGAAAACATCGCCCTAGCCGTGGACGAGGTGCTGGGATCCCTTCCCCAAGCAGAGCGAGCCCGCATCGTGGAAGAGCACATCCGCCGCGTGGGTTTGCAGGGGGCAGCCGACAAGCGGCCCGCCCATCTGTCGGGGGGGATGAAACAGCGGGTGGCCATTGCCCGGGCTTTGGCCATTCGCCCGCGGGTGCTGCTGCTGGATGAGCCGTTTGGGGCGTTGGACGCCCTCACCCGCGGCAGCCTGCAGGAGCAACTGATGGAGATTGCCCAGGCGGAGCAGCTCACCTGTATTTTGGTTACCCACGATGTGGATGAGGCGCTTCTGCTTTCGGATCGGGTGGTGCTGCTGACCAATGGCCCGGAGGCCCGCATCGGCCAGATCTTGCGGATCCCGTTTCCGCGGCCGCGCCACCGGTTGGAAGTGGTGAATCACCCCGAGTACTACAGCCTGCGGGGGGAGATGATCTACTTTCTCAACCAGCAAAAGCGGGCCCGCCAGAAAACTCCTACCCGTGTGGCCATCGCCAAGGGGGGGCTGGAAAAAGTCAACTTGGCAATTGGCTTTGTGCCCCTCAACGACTGCGCCCCTCTGGTGGTGGCCCAAGAAAAGGGCCTGTTTCAGAAGTACGGCCTGGAACAGGTCACGCTGGTCAGGGAGCCGGGCTGGAAAACCATCTGGGAAGGGAGCCGCTCCGGTCGGCTGGATGCGGCCCTGGTGGTGGCCGGGATCCCTTTGGCCTCTACCCTGGGGGTGGGCGGGGTACCGGTGCCTTTGGTAACTGCGCTTACTGTTTCCCGCGGCGGCAACGCCATCACCTTTGGGCGCCGACTCCTGCTGCAGGCCTTCCAGAGCCCCTGGGATCTTCGCCAGTACCTCCGCCAAACTCCCGATACGGTTCATACGCTGGGGGTGGTGCACCCGGCCTCGATGCACAACTTCCTATTGCGCTATTGGCTGGCCAGCGGCGGCGTGGATCCGGATCGAGATGTGACGTTGACGGTGATCCCGCCGCCGCAGATGGTGGCCCACCTCAAGGCCGGCAACATCGACGGCTACTGCGTGGGCGAACCCTGGAACTCCCGCGCTGTGCGGGAACAGGTGGGGGTTATCGTTGCCACCACTCCCGAACTCTTGCCCAGCCACATCGAGAAAGTCCTGGCGGTGCGCCAAGACTGGGCCCAAAGCTACCCCCGCACCCACGTGGCTCTGGTCAAGGCGCTGCTGGAGGCCTGTCACTACTGCGATCAGCCGCAGCACCGTCCCCAGATCCTGGAGTGGCTGGCCCAGCCCCAGTATGTGGGCGTGGTCACAGCCGATCTGGAGCCGGGGTGGAGGGGCATCCTGCAGCGGGGCATTGCCGATGAATCGCAGGTGATTGTCGGTTTCCACCAGTTTGCCAACGGGCGCAACACCTGCCCCGAACGCTTGGAGCATCTCTGGATCCTGACGCAGATGGCTCGCTGGGGCATCTGCCCCTTCCCTCGCAATTGGGTTGCTGTCCTCGACCAAGTGCTGGATGACAAAACCTACGCCCTAGCTGCCAGAGAACTGGGGCTGCCGGATCGGGCCCACGATCGCGGGGCTTTGCTCTTTGCCGACGGATCCCGCTTTGATGGCGAGGATCCCTTGAACTACCTGGAGTCGGTGGCCATTCGCCAGGAGCTGAAGCTGCAGGAATACCCCCTCAGCAAGGTCTAGTTTTTGCCCTACTGAACTCAACTGGAAGGCTTTATGATGACCCACTCTCGCTTAACTTCTTTGTCCTTTTCTTCAGCCTCTTCCCTCTCAGGTCTGCCCCTTCTTTCCCTTCAGAATGTGGGCAAGACCTACTTTACGGCGGCAGGAGCCTTTGTGGCGCTAGAAAATGTCAACTTGGAAGTGGCCGCCGGCGAATTTGTCTGCATCATCGGCCACTCCGGCTGCGGCAAGTCCACCTTGATCAACATGGTGGCCGGGTTTTCTGCTCCTACTTCGGGATCCATCACCCTCAAGGGCCAGCCCATCACCGCCCCAGGGCCGGATCGGATGATGGTGTTCCAAAACTATTCCCTTCTGCCCTGGCTGACGGCTTTTGAAAATGTTTATTTGGTGGTGGACCAGGTCTATCCCGATAAATCCCCTAGAGAGAAAAGGGAAATCGTTCAAGAACACCTAGAACTCGTGGGTTTGGCCGAAGCAGCCCACAAGCGGCCCAAGCAGCTCTCCGGGGGTATGAAGCAGCGAGTGGCCATTGCCCGCGCGCTGGCGGTGCGCCCAGAAGTGCTGTTGCTGGATGAGCCCTTCGGGGCCTTGGATCCCATTACCAAGCAAGAGCTGCAGGATGAGCTGCTGGCCATTTGGCGAGATCACCGCTGCACGGTTTTGATGATTACCCACGACATCGACGAGGCTCTTTATCTGGCAGACCGGGTGGTGATGATGACCAATGGCCCTGCTGCCCATATTGGCGAGATTTTGACGATCCCCTTTGGGCGACCGCGCAGCCGCGCGCGCATCATGGAAATGCCGGAATTTTACGAGTTGCGCAACTCTGCCCTCGACTTTCTCTACCGTCGCTTTGCCCATGAGGAGAACTAATCAGGGAGTTAACCCTCACCCCCAGCCCCTCTCCC
>NZ_JANSJH010000122.1:0-2652 GCF_047462495.1 Synechococcus sp. H55.2
CCTGAGCCAGTCTTTCGACCTGACACACTGCCGAGCCCAAGCGCTCCGCGCCGCTACCCTCACCCCCAGCCCCTCTCCCAGAGGGAGAGGGGGGCTGAGCGGCAGACGAATCGCCTCGGCACGGCATGAACCGAATGTAAAATGGAAGTCTGGACTGGACGTCTGCTGTTGTTTATTCTGAGAGACCTGCCGGATGGTGGCCACTCTTTCTGTCCCCAAAGTGAAGCTCAAGCATCCGCCCCTGCGCATCTATCGCATGGGCGACAAGGTGCTGCGGCAGCCGGCCAAGCGTGTCAGCCAGGTCAACGATGAGATCCGCCAGCTTGCTCGCGACATGCTGCAGACCATGTACAGCTCGGATGGGATCGGTCTGGCGGCTCCGCAGGTGGGCATTCCCAAGCGCATGATTGTGGTGGATCCCCATCCCGACAAGCCGGAGGTGCCGCCGCTGGTGCTGATCAACCCGGAGATCCGCGAGTATATTGGCGAAGCAGTTGCCGGGCAGGAGGGCTGCCTGAGCATTCCGGGGGTATTTTGCGAGGTGATGCGCCCAGAAGGGATCGTGGTTTCGTTTAAAGATGAAACCGGTCGGCCCCGCACCATTCGAGCTGACGATTTGCTGGCGCGGGTGATCCAGCACGAAATCGATCACCTCAATGGTGTGCTGTTTGTGGATCACGTGGAAAACGAGCTGCTGCTGGATCAGGAGCTGCGCAAGCACGGCTTTCAGATGCAGGATGTACAGCGCAAAGGCAAGCCCTCTGTCGCCTCTCGCTGAAGCCCTGGCAAAGTTTTCACGTCTTAGTTTGTGTTGGTTTAGTGCTGCAGGCGCTGAGCCAAGAGCTGCTCCTCTAGGGCGGCGATGCGGTTGTAGGCAGCGGTTAATTGGGCACTCAGTCGCTGGACTTGGGCTTCTGGGGCAAGCTCGTGTCCCATGCTGCGGCTGCTTACCACGGTGGGTTCATCATCCAACAGGAAGTTGTGGCTGCCATCTTCCACCAAGTCTGAGATCAGAACGCTATAGCGGGAGGGGGCGGGGACATTTTTTTTAGCCTCCTGCTTTGCCAGAAGAGCAGCTGCCACCTGCTCCGGCATCCGCTCGATGGCAGCTTTCAGCTCCTGTATTTGCGACTCCAGACGCTCAAGATAGTGCTGCACTGCTTCGCTCATAGCTGCCCCAGTTTGACTCTTTACTTTTATTGAAAGAGATAAGTTCTCGCTTCTCCCCTTCTTCCCCTAGATCATTTAACGATTACGCAGTTGGAGAACTAAACGTCGGCTTCAGGAGTTTACCCTAGCAAGCCAGTCCTGCTGGTTGGCGTCGGCCACAATTGAGATAGGCTCTCTCCAAAGTTTTTTCCAGAGCAGGTTTCTCTCTATTTCCAGACAAAAAATGCAGGATGCGGTTCTCCCCTTTCCCCAACAGGGCTATACCTTGCCCGTGTTTGCGGTGGCTGCTGCTAAGGCTGCTCTCCACCGTCTCATCGGGATCGCTTTGGAGCAGGACGGCGCTCATCCTGTCATTGCCGTGCAGGTGGAGCCTGAGGCGGGATCCGCTGCCGGCTGGGTCAGGATCCCGGTAGAGCAGGTGGCAGCTTTGTCGGAGAACACGGCTCTGGCCATTACCCGCTCGGATCCCGGCCCTCACCTGGATCTCACCCGCAACACACCGGTCTGGGCCTGGGTGAGCTTGGAGGAACGGGATCCCACCGCTCTCCCTTTGCTCCTGGAAGCGGGGGAGGGGCTGGGGCGGCACGCCGACGGCAGCCCGGCCATCTATGCCTACGCCCGGCGCCTGTTTGAGATCAACCTTTTGTCTGGGATCCCAGAGGGTTATCGGCTGCGGGTGCGCATCATCTTGCCGGAGGGAAAACTCTTGGCGGAGCGGACTTCCAATGCGGCGTTTGGGGTGCTGGAAGGACTGGCTCTTTTGGGGACACGGGCGGAGGTGGAGCCTTCTGCCGGCGCCGAGAGCCTGGAGCGGGCCCGCTGCGAATTGCAGCAGAAGTTGGAAAAGCACAGGCATCTGGCCTTTTGCGTGGGTAGCCATGGGCAGCAGGTGGCCTTGAGGCAAGGGATCCCGGCGGAAGAGATTCTACTGGTGGCCAATTGGATCGGGCCGCTGCTGGTGGAAGCAGGGTTGCGGGGGGCGGAGTCGGTTCATTTGATCGGCTACCACGGCAAGCTGATCAAGCTGGCAGGGGGCATCTTCACCACTTCCAGCCATGTGGCCGATGCCCGCCTGGAAATCTTGATGGCAGCCCTCATCCGCTGCGGGGGAACAGCCGAACAGGCGCGGCAGGTGCTAGAGCTAAGGACGGTGGAGGCAGCGGTGCAGTATCTGAAGGAGCTGGGCTGGGCAGAGCCGGTGCTGCAGGAGTTGACTCGACAAATCCGCCAGCGGGCAACAGCCTATGTGCAAAAGTATGCTGCTCGATCCCTGCCGGTGCAGGTAACCCTGTTCGATCGGCAGGGCCAGGTTTGCGCTCAGGTTGGGATCTCCTCCCCAAGCCCTTGATCCCTGCTGTTGTTCCTCACCCCCAGCCCATCTCTCTAAGGCGAGCCCAAGCGCTCCGCGCCGCTAGCGCGACCACCCCCAGCCCCTCTCCCAAAGGGACACCCTCACCCCCGGCCCCTCTCCCAAAGGGAGAG
>NZ_JANSJH010000122.1:2752-6666 GCF_047462495.1 Synechococcus sp. H55.2
GGGAGAGGGGAGTTAGGGATCGCACTCCGCGCTGCCGGCACGTTTGCGACAGCGTTGCGTACCAAATAACGACGTAGAGAAACATTTCATTGCTATTTGAATTGCTACTTGAAACGACTCTAATGACCGTCAGGCTAGAGCCGAAAAAAAGGCTAATCTCCCAACTCAGGATCCGGCCGTACCCGCACTTCCATCTGGCGCAGCAGACGCAGCGAGCTTTCCGGCCCGTCGATCATCTGCTGTTCGTTGATCCAGTAGGTGGCAATGCCCAGGTCTTCCAGAAATCGAATGTAGGGATCCGGGGGCGGACCATCGAAAACGGCCGCCTTGTGGACGGAGAAGCCCTGTTCGATCCAGGGGGTGAGGGCAAAGCGCTCGTAATAGAATAATTGCCCCACCACCTCCTGCAGCGCCTCTGCCGCATCTTTGTGGTGTAGCAATTTCACCTCGGCCAAAAGCAGGTTTCCATCTGCCACCGCCAGAAAGTCAAACGTGTGCTGGTCTTCCCGCACCTCCAGCCCGGCCAGGCGGAACCAGCGGCGAAAGTGGTGCAAGATCTCGTTGTGGCGCTCGCTGCGCTCCAACTGACGCCGACGGCGACGCTCTGCCATCAGCGGGTCTGTCCCCGCACAGGAAGGGATCCCACTGCTGCGAAACTGGGGCGGCTCATCCGGATCCAAGACCACCTTACCCCCGGCAGGTTGATGGAGAAGGGGCGGCATCTGGGGCAACAGCTCGGCGGATCCCCACTCCACCTCTGGTTGCGCTGCCAAAGCGAGCAGATGGCGATTGAGAGGGTGCTCAGGGTGGGTGTTGAACAACAGCTTGAGTTGAGAGTGGCTGAACTGAAAATCCAGGCGAAACTGCTCCACCGAAAGGCTGCTCCGCCCCTTCTGCAGAGTCTCCTGGCCAAAGTAGAGCAGCACCAGCAGAGGATAGATGGGCAGGGGGCGATGGGGCGGGATGAGCATGGCCCACATGTCCTCGGTCCAGTGGGGGAGCAAAATCTCCGCTTGCTTGCCCTTGCCCACCACCTGCAGCATTTTGGGATGCCCCGGTTGCCAGCCACAAGGGTGATCGTCGAAGCCGCAGGTTTGCCGCCCTTGATCCACGCTCAAGGGGTAGCGCCCGTCGTAGAGGCGAAAGGGACACAGATCCCGGTCTTCGGCCAGAAAACGCTCGTCCTGCCACAGATGGGCTGCCAGGGCATGACAACCAATGCCCTCCTGGCTGTTACAAGCTTTGAGCCAGCGCCGTTCTGCTAGTTTGCCGCCCACTTTGCTTGGCGCCAGGGGCTGGACAAGGCCATTTTCCCCTTGGTTGAACAAGGGCCACACCAAGGGCTCCCCCGTCTCCGGCAGGGTGGGCAGCAGGGGGTGGACTTTGCTGTAGAAGGGATCGCAAATGCGCTGGGCCACCTGCTGCAGAGGCAGGCCATGGGGGGATCCCACCGCCGGCAGAAGGGATCCCGAGCCGGCCTGGGCGCGATGGTACTGGATGGCCAGCGCCACCTCCACTCCCACCGGACGCAGTTCCGGCGTCAACTGCCGATAGCGCTGCAGCAGCCGCGAGGCTTGCACAAACAGGTCGTAGCGACGAACTGGAACTGCGTCAGCCATAAGGTTGCCGGGGAAATTCTTCGCCGACTTGAGCGAAAGTTGTCTATGGATTTGCCTCTCGGTCTCAAACAAGATCGAGATTGGGTTTGTTGTCTGTGCAAGGGCTGCAACTGCCGAGCGCCGCGGCCCGAAGGCTCGTTTCGCTTGGCACCAGGTCAGTTGTCAGTGTAGTAGAGAAACCCCAGCGCGGAAAGATTTAAGGCTCAGCTTTGTTCCCTCAGACAGGATTGGGTTGGGGCCTCTCCTTCTTTTCAGGATCCGGGGTTGGCTGGGCTACGATGAGAAGCTGTAGCGCCTTTGCCAACTTTGTCAATCATGGCTAGCATCCAACGGGATCCTGAGGTCAACGTGTCTGCGGCCACGGCCATTTCTTCAGAGTCTCAGCCTTCGGCACCCCCCTTGCCTTTGCCCGTCATGTTTCGCCTAGGCTTATTTCAGATGGGCCTGGGGATGATGTCGCTGCTGACGCTGGGGGTGCTCAACCGGGTCATGATCGACCTGGATCTCTTGGCCATCCCGGCCACGGTGGTGGGGGGATCCCTGGCCATGCACCAGTTGGTTTCCCCGGCCCGCGTCTGGTTTGGGCAGCTTTCCGATGCCAAGCCTTTGTTTGGGACGCACCGCAGCGGCTATGTGCGCCTGGGCTCGGTGCTGTTTGCCCTGTGCATCTTCTTGGCCGTGCAGGTGGTGTGGGGTTTGGGGCAGAGCTTTGCCAGTAGCGGTTGGTCGCTGGCCACCTACGGTTGGATTGCTCTCGCCGCCTTGATGTTTGCTCTTTATGGGCTTTGCCTGAGCGCCTGCTCCACGCCCTTTGCGGCGCTGCTGGTGGATGTTTCCGATGAGCACAACCGCTCCCAGTTGGTGGGGATCGTCTGGTCGATGCTGATGGTGGGTATTGCCGGCGGGGCAATTGGCTCGGCAGTGCTGCTGCGCGGCCTGGATCCCGAGAACTTGCAGAGCACGATCAACCGCCTCTTCATTGTTATTCCTGCTGTGGTGATCCTGCTGGGGGTGATCGCCACCTGGGGGGTGGAAGAACGCTATTCCCGCTATGGATCCCGTTCCACCTTGGCCGGGCGGGAAGACCAGATCACCCTGGGCACGGCCCTCAAGGTGCTCACCGCCAGCCGCCAAACCCTGATCTTCTTTGGCTTTTTGGTTCTGATGACCATGGGCCTGTTTATCCAGCAGCCGGTTCTGGAGCCCTATGGCGGCGAGGTGTTCGGCATGACCGTATCCCAAAGCACCCAGCTCAACGCCTTCTGGAGCCTGGGCGTTCTGGCGGGAATTGTGGTGACCGGATTTCTGATCGTGCCCAGGCTGGGCAAGCAGCCAACGGCTCGGCTGGGCTGCCTGCTGGTGGCGATCTCCTTTGGGTTGACCATTTTGGCAGGGTTTACGGGCGAGCCAGCGATGTTGCAACTGTGCATGATCCTGTTTGGCCTGGCTTCCGGGATCACCACCAACGGCGCCATTAGCCTAATGTTGGACTTGACGGCAGCAGAAACCGCCGGCACCTTCATCGGGGCTTGGGGCCTGGCACAGGCCATGTCGCAGGCGCTTTCTACCCTCATTGGTGGCGCCTTGCTGGATCTGGGGCGGATTCTCTTTCCCTCTTCCCCCGTCCTCTCCTACGCCACCGTCTTCGGGGTGGAGGCGGCGGTGATGCTGCTGGCGGTGTATTTGCTGGGACGGGTAAGCGTAGCCGAGTTCCGGGAGAAAACCAGCCGCGCCCTGACCGAGGTGCTGGCGCTGGAGCTGGAAGGCTAACGCCGCTGGGCCGGCTCGTAGTGGGGGCAGCCCTGGCAGGGCCCGCTGGGGTTGACGGCGCAGCGCAGCAGCGGCGAGTGGGCGTTGAACCGACAGGAGGGATCCCCTAGAAATTGGCCAACCTCAGGCGGGGAACTCACGGGGCGCACCAGAGCGCGGATGCCGCAGAGGTGATATTTGCCTTGCCGCAATTGGTAGGAGTGGCGCTTTTCCAAAACCAAATAGTGCTGCTCCGCCAGTTGAACGTAGGTGCCCGGATGGGGGCTGCTCTCCCAGGGGCATTCCTCCACCACCTCTCCCGAATCTGCATCGATCCACTGAATGGGCAAGGTCGGGTTGATGGAAGACATAGGGCGCCAAGGAAGTCAGTTTGGGGCAGCAGACTTGAGAATGCTGGACTGGGTCTGACCCATGATAAAACCTGTGCCGCTTTTCCCAGCAACACCGACTACAGTTAGTACAGACTTTACAGTCGTTTCAAACAAGATTGAGACGCTTTGCCCCCTCACCCCCAGCCCCTCTCCC
>NZ_JANSJH010000123.1:0-6587 GCF_047462495.1 Synechococcus sp. H55.2
GCGTGCTACGATGACTTTTGATTATCATTCTCATTCAGGCAAGTGGGTTGATGCCCGAAGCTCTGCGGCAGATTGTGGGTCGCTTTCAAAAGGCCAGAACTTCTCGTCAGAAGTACGAGCTGCTGCTGGCCTATGCCAAGCGCCTGCCCCCTTTCCCCAATTCCCAGCGCACAGAGGAGAATCTCGTGCGGGGTTGTGCTTCGCGGGTGTGGCTGGCCACCGAGTTAAGGGACGGCAAGGTCTACATCCAGGGAGATGCCGATGCCCAGTTGGTCAAGGGCTTGGTGGCCATTTTGGTGGAGGGGTTGAGCGGCCTAGCGCCAGAGGAAATTTTGGGGGTTTCCCTGGAGTTTGTGCGGGAGATGGGCCTCAACTTCAGCCTTAGCCCTTCCCGCAGCAACGGCCTGGTGAGTATGTTTTCGCTGCTGCAGCAGCGGGCCTTGGCTTTCCAGGAGTCAGGCGCTTCCGACGCTGCTGTCTCTGTCGTCTTGTGAGGTATTAGGACTCATGGCTAATAACTCTCTGCGTTCGGCCCGACCCGTGCGATCGCTGGTCTCGCTGGTGGCGGCCCTCTCGGTCGGGATCCTGGGCGGCTTACAGATGCGCCAAGAAGAGTCCCGGGCCCAACGGGGATCCACCCCTCCGCAGGTGGTGACCACAATCCTGCCGATAACGCAATTTACCCGCGCCGTGGCCGGGGAGCGGGCCGAGGTGAAACCCCTGATCCCTCCCCAGATGGGGCCCCACGACTTTCAGGCTCGACCCGAGGATGCGCGCCTGCTGTCCCAGGCGGATGTGCTGGTGATCAACGGGTTGGGAATGGAGACCTTTTTGGAGGGATTGATTGCCAACGCCGGCAATCCGAAGCTGCGCATCATTGACAGCAGCCAAGGGATCCCGACTTTGCAGACCCAGGAGCCAGAGCATGGGCACTCCCACAGCCATGGCCATTCTCATGGTCACGGCCACAGTCATGGACACTCTCATGGGCACAGCCACGGCGAGTTGAACCCCCACATCTGGCTGGATCCCAGGCGGGCCATTCAGCAGGTGGAAAACATCCGCGATGGCCTCATTGCTGTCGATCCAGAAGGGGCAGAGACTTACCGCGCCAATGCCGCTGCCTTTATCGAGCAACTGGAAGCTTTGGATAAAGAAATCGAGCAGAAATTAGCTCCCTTCGCCGGCAGGAGCTTTGTGGTCTTCCACGACCTTGCCCCTTACTTTGCCGAGCGCTACAACCTCAAAGCGGAGTTCCTGGTGGAGATCCCGGAAGCCAGCCCCTCTCCGGAAGATGTGCGCCGGGTGATGGAGACGGTGCGGCAGTCGGGCCTAAAGACAATCCTGGTGGAGCCACAAGTGGGGAAGGACAACCCCTTTGAGGTCTTGGCCCGGGATCTGGGGGTACAAGTCCGCGTGTTCGATCCCTTGGAAACGGCTGGCCCAGAGGGGATCGAGCCGGAGTACTACCTAACCATCCTGCGGCAGAACGTGGAAAACCTGGTCTCCGCCTTCGAGAAAGAGAAGGCCTGGGTTCCCCTGCAGTTGCCCTTGGTGGGTCAGACTGCTCTCGAACACCTGCTGGCGAGGGGGCGATGAGCTTCCATTCTGGCGAGGTTGTCCTGCGGGTGGAGGGGCTGACGGTCTATCGGGGATCCCACTTGGCCGTGCAGAACGTGTCGTTTGCGCTAGAGGCGGGATCCCATACGGCCATTGTTGGCCCCAACGGCGCCGGCAAGAGCACCTTGGTGCAGGCCATCTTGGGCATCCTGCCGCGGCAGTGTGGCTCGGTTTACATCCTAGGGGAGCCGCTGCGTCTGTCGGGGTACTTGCCCCAGAAAGTGCGGCAGCAGCTTGCCTATGTGCCGCAGCGCTTGCACTTCAACCCCGCCATTCCCCTGACGGTGGCGGAGTTTGTCGCCCTGGGCTGGGGATCCCTTAGGCCCCGCTGGCCCTGGCAGCAGCGAGCTGCTCGGCAGGAGGCCGTCCAGAAAGCCTTGCAACGGGCCGAGGCTCTGCACCTGGCCTCTAAGCCCCTGGGTCAACTGAGCGGCGGCGAGCTCAAACGGGTGTTGTTGGCCTATTGTCTAGTCTGGCCGCGGCGGCTGCTGGTGCTGGACGAGGCCCCCGCTGGTCTAGATAGCCTCAGCGAAGGGGAATTCTATCGGCTATTGGAAGAGCTGCGCCGCTCCCTGGGCTGGGCCATCCTGCAGGTCTCCCACGACCTGGAGATGGTGTCCCGCTACTGCGACCGCGTGTTGTGTCTCAACCGCTCCCTGATTTGCCAGGGATCCCCTGAAGCGGCCCTGGCGCCGGAGATGCTAAGCCGCGTCTACGGCCCCGCGTTTGCCCGCTACATCCACCACCACTGAGGAGGGGCAATGCCGGAGACCTGGGCGCAGGTGGTGGAATGGCTGCAGCTGCCCTTCATGCAGCGGGCTCTCCTAGGCGGCATCCTGACGGGGGTGACGGGGGGGCTTTTGGGCAGTTTTGCCATCTTTCGGCAGTTGGCGTTTTTTAGCGATGCCTTGGGGCATTCGGCGCTGCTGGGTATTGTCCTGGGAGTGGCCCTGGGGCTGGATCCCACGGCGGTGCTGATGGTGTTTGGGGTAGTGTTTGCCCTGGGGGTGACTTTTGTCCTGGAACGCACCCAGCTTTCGGCAGATGCGGTGCTAAACATCATCTACTCCTCCTCCTTGGCTCTAGCCATCATTGGCCTCAGCCTGATCCCTGGCTACCGCGGCAACCTTAACCAGTTGCTATTTGGGGATATTCTCGGCATCAGCCTGCCGGCCTTGTGGATGAGCGGCCTGCTCCTGCTCTTGGCCCTGGGGTACATTGGGCTGACCTTGCCTGCCCAGATGCTGCTCACCCTGGATGAGTCGCTGGCGCGGGCGCGGGGGGTAGAGGGGGGCTGGCAGCGGTTGGCCTTTGTGGTGCTGCTGGCTTTGGTGGTGGCCCTGTCGATCCGCTCGGTGGGGGTGCTATTGGTGAGCGCTTTTGTGGTGATCCCCGCTTCGACGGCGCGGCTTTTGGGATCCAACTTTACAACGTATGTGTTGCTGGCCATGGGCTTGGGGGGCTTGAGTGCGGTGTTGGGGATCCTCCTCTCGGCTGCCTTCAACCTGCCCTCCGGCCCCAGCATTGTGGCCACCCAGTTGCTGTTTTTTCTCCTGGCTATGGCGCTCAAGGGGGCGCCGCAACTGCTGCGGCTCTAGCTGTCGGCCATCCCAAAAGTTCTTTCTGGCAGAAGCTGGCCGAACAGGCGGCGGTAGCTCTCCGGGAAAACCTGGCCCATGAGGGTGGGCTGCTCATAAACCCGCTTCAGGGTGTTGAGATCCCGTTTGGTGATGGTGGGCACCCGCAGCAGGCGGCGATTGCCGGTAGCCGCTGCATGGTGGCCGCCGTACATCAGATCCCGCGGGTCGGGGCTATGGCCCCACAGCCCCAGCCCATGGCCGATCTCGTGCCGGGCCACCGCCGTCACTTCTGCCAACCCCTGGCCTTCGGCAATGACGATGCGCACCCGCTGTTGCAAAGCTCCATTTGAGGCGAAGAAAAACTCAGGTCGGGCCGCCCCCACTACCCCGCCGCCGAGGGGGGGAACGCGATAAATGCTCATCCCGTAGAGGGCCTCTTCCTCTTTGGCCACCACCCGCATCGGGATATAAGCAGACCACTCCTTCACCGCCTGCTCCACAAAGGTTTTCCACTGGGGGTGATCCCCTTGGATGTAGACCGGGATCGGGTAGAAGGCCCACTGGGCGTAAACGCCGCCCGGCAGCAGCGGGTCGATCTCCTCAAAGTAATCTCCCGCCGACTTATCGTAGGTGTAGCGGGCCAGGCCAGGGGGCAGTCGTAGGCGTACCGGTTGTGGCAGTTCTCCGGCTTGGGCCTGGAGAGCCTCTATGTCAAAAAGATGCAGAACCGGCAGGGATGCTCTGCCCCCTACTGCCAGGGCGAAAAGCATTGCCCAGCCGACGATGCAAAGCTGTAGAACGCGCCGATGGATCAAAGCCGACTTCTACCTATCTCCCTACCAGGTTAGTGGCTCGGCGGGCAGGCGTCGATTTTCAACTGCGAAGTCTGCATCGCGATCCCCCACGACACCCCACCCTAGGCGTGCTGGAACTTCAACCTGAGGCAGGACGGAGCTTTGCTTGCTACATCCGCCTGGGGATCCCCATGTTTGGGCAGGATATCCATTAGCATGAGTTCCAGGGGCTGGCCAAACGGGACGCGAGGAACCGCGCGAAGTGGCAAAATCGGACTGCCGGGCGCCGGGTTGTGGGGAGAGCCCCAACAAAATCGCAGGTGAGGTCGCAAACCATGGCACCGACTTGGCAGACAGATGGGCACACTTGGTTTCTTCTGCCCGCTCAACCCCGTGCCGTAATTCACTTTCTGGGCGGAGCGTTTGTGGGAGCTGCCCCGCAAGTGTTCTACAGCCGCCTGCTCGAAGAACTGGCCCGCATGGGCATGGCCATTGTGGCTACCCCCTACAGCACCGATATCGATCACGCTCAACTGGCTCTCAATGCAGCCCAATCTTTGCACAGAAGCCTGCAAAGCAAAAATTTGCTAGGTCTACCCCTGTTTGGCTTGGGCCATAGCCTGGGCTGTAAGTTGCAGATCCTCTCTTGTCTGGCCATGGGATCCCAGCGGCGAGGCAATATTTTCCTGGCCTACAGCAACGCCGGGCTGGATCGGGCTCTGCCCTTGCTGCGGCTGTTGGCTCAAGCTTGGCCTCAACAACAACTGTCCGATCTGTGGCGGATGTGGATGGGATCCTCTTCGCCGCCTGTGAACCTGTGGTTGGAGTTCGAGCCTTCTCCGGCAGAAACCAATCGCTTAATCGAGGAGCAGTATCCGGTCAGCAACAACCTGCTCGTGGAATTTCGCCACGATGATATCGACGATGTTCCTCTGCTTTACCAACAGCTTTGCCGCAAGTATCGAAGTTACACAGAATGGCAACACTTGGAAGGGGATCACCTAACTCCGCTGGGTTTTAGCTACCCTTTCCCAGTTGGGGAAGAATTCAGCCCCATCGATGCTTTTGGACAGTTGATTTACCAAAGCTGGCTGGCCCCCAACCACCAGATGATCCGCAGCATTCAAGCCTGGCTATCCACCCACCTCGCCTAGTCAAGCCAGCTCAGATCGGAAAGCAGATCCAGATCTTGAGAGTGGGAAAAGGAGGAGTGCGCCTGGAGATGAAACAACATCTGTAGGGTGTCGCTCATGAGAAAGTAACAGGTCAAGACGCCACCGGCAGCCGCGGCCACCAGTGTCCCGGCCAACATGCGCGAGAACTCCTGACTCTGAAAAGCCTGCTCCATCAGGCGCAGGGCCCAGAATCCCAACAGGACAACAATAGCAAGGATGATCAACATATCGTAATCTATCGTAACAAGTCTGCTGCCCAACGGCCATTGGCAAAGTTGAATAAGAATATAAAGAACCTGGTTGCCCCTCATGCTCGATGACTCGGCGTCGGTGTGCAGAAGTGCCTGGATCTGTAGTCCTTTCCGGTTGGCCTTGTTGCGGGCCATGAGCACAAAAGGGATCCCGCCGGCGAGATCGCAGATCACCGACCGGTATCGTCTGGCTCCTCTGGGCCGGCAGTTGCTGCAAGATCTGGAGAGGAGTGAAGCGAGGATCTCCGCAAGCTGGGCAGAACAGGCTGACCTGCTGGCGACTGCTCTCCTGAGGATCCCCTACACTGGAGCTAATTTTCGATGGTCGCCCTGGAGGTGAGATGTGTTACGGCCAAAGTTGAGGCGTGTGCCCGGATCCCTGGCACTTCAACGTTCTCTTCAAGCTTCTTTGCAACAGCGCAGCCGGGCGATCAACCGTCGCCGCACACTGCTCTACCGCAGAACTCGCTTGCTCCACCGACGCAACTTGCCCCTTTACCTGCGCAACTTGCTGTTGCAGTACCGCACCAGCTTTATCTACAACCTCAAAGCCAGGCCCGTGATCAGAACTCGCTAGAGAATGTCGAGCTATCTTTTCACTCTCAGCGCAATAGTCTTCACAGCGCGAAAAATAGGCAGATGGCGATGGACATCGCCCTACCGGAAAAGCCTGGATTTATAGTCAAAAATTGTTCTCTGTAAGCCTTATCTCCCCCTTCCTTCTAAGAGAGAGGCTGGGCTCCCTCCGAGAGAAAAGAGTTGGAAGTGGGAGCCAAGCTAAGGCTACCGAATTGTGAAGCGGCCAACTCCTATCTTCTCGCCGTTGACCTGAACCTCGACACGGTAGCGCCCGGTGTAGGGTTGGCTGAAGCTGAGAAAGCCTTGCACCGTGTCGGCCAAGGGATCCCAGGGAAAATCAAACTTGCGGATCAGTTGCTCGCCCCCGGCTTCTCCGCCCTCGTAGTACCAAAGCATCTCCACCTGGGCGTTGGCAGGGAGGCTGCCCACCGGCAAGATGGCCCAGACTAGGGTATCGGTGGTCTTGAACTCGGTTGTGACCTCGCCAGGGCTGCCGTCTGCCCGACCTCGGTGCAGGCTGATCACGCTTGTCCCCGCCTCGTTTGGGGCCTTCTGGCTGTAGGCGCGGGCATCCGCTTGCGCTTCCTG
>NZ_JANSJH010000124.1:0-6384 GCF_047462495.1 Synechococcus sp. H55.2
CTCCGCGCCGCTCACGCGACCACCCCCAGCCCCTCTCCCAGAGGGAGAGGGGGGAAGTGGATCTTGCCGTTCTCTATCACTCAGGGTCAGCTATCCCCGCCGGATCCTCCCAGTGAAGCGGATCCGGCCAGGTTTCTTCTTGCCATTCCACCTCAAAGCACTCTTGGGCCATTTGGAGAAAATGTTCGATCAGTTCAGGGATCCCCGGCGCTGTGGGGCAAAGGTCGTACACGCCAATCACCTGAGAGCCGGGCAGGTATCGTTCCCACAGCTCGAAATTGGGCCGCAACAGCAGGGATCCCTGTTGCAGGATCCCCCAGGGTTGCCACAGTTGGGCGTTGCCCATCAGCTTTTTGCCCTGCCAGCTCAGATCGGCGCGGGTACGGGCGGCGAAGCAACTGACTTTGTTGTGGTAGCCCGGGTCTGGGGTTAGGCGGTTCTGGCCAGCAGGTCGGTCGTGAGCAGAAACGCGTGGATCCACCGCAATGCCCAGCGCCGCCAGGCCCTCTACCCAAAAGCGGCAGCAGAAGTCGTACACGCAGGCCCGCTGCAAACGGGGCAGCCGACGTTGGAGGTAAGAAAGGGGCAGCACCAAGCTGTAGGTCAGCTCCGCTGCCTCTTCAGCCGCCTGGTGCAACACCGCCCGTCCGCCGGTGGGCCGGCGCACCACTGGGATCCCTGGCGCTGAATCGGGCCAGGCCTGGTGCCGCCCTAGGGAGAGGGTGAGCCGATCCCAGCCGTAGAAGCGCAAACAGGGCCTGGGAGCATGGCGCAGCCGCTGCAAAAGCCAGGCATCTTGTTCCATCTGCCAGCCGCCAGGAGCCACGCGATAGGGCAGCCAAGCTCCCTGGGATCCCATCTCAAGTGGGGGGAAACTCTGCTCGCAGCGGCTCGTCGTATTCATCGGCCAGGCTGGCGACAATGGTGACGGCCCGCGAGATCTCGCCCGCACTGATCCCCTCGAGAGTGCGGTAGTGGTTGAGGACTACTTGGTTATTCCAGATGCAAAAACGGGCTTCCAGCGTGTCGCTCCAATTTTTCTCCAGCAGCTTCTGCATGAGCTTAGCCGGCTCCGCCACCGGCAGAGAGAGAACGGGAGACCACACCAACAGAGTATCTTCGGGGGATTCGCCGCTCAGGTGGACGAACACTTCCGCAGTGCCGTAGGTGAATTTCCAGGTGTGACCCTGCTCGTGGTTCTCGTAGGCGGCATCTTCCTTGAGGCTGGAAACCACCGCCGAGACGACCTCAACATAGCGAACAGGTTCCTCCAACACCGGAAAAACCTCTGGAGAACGGTCAATGAGCGGCTCGCTGTAGGCCATGATCTTTCCCCTACTCCCTGTCTAACCACCTTAACTATACTGCCTAGCCCTCCCACCTACCTGCCATGCTGCCGGATCCGGCTCAGGCCAGAATAGGACTGTTCGCGGTTAGGAAGGTTGCCTATGCCCCAGATTGACGTTCAAGGACGCACCCTCACTTGTGAGGCGGGCGCCAACCTGCGCCAGGTGCTGCTGCAAGCCGGGATCCCGCTCTACAACCCGCCGGCTCATATCCTCAACTGCCGCGGTCTGGGCACCTGTGGCACCTGTGCCGTACAGATCGAAGGGGCTGTTTCCCCCATGGGCTGGCGAGAACGGGCCCGCCTGTCTTTGCCACCCCACCAACTCCCGTCCACTGCGGCGGCCCAGGGCGGCAACGGGCTGCGCTTGGCCTGTCAGGTGCAGGTGCTGGGAGATCTCAAAGTCACCAAATGGCCGGGCCTGTGGGGACACCGGATCCCGCCCGCCTCTCAAACCTAAGGATTCTAAAAAAACCTGAGGGAAGCCCTATGGAAGCTCCATCCCACCCCTCCCAAAAGGCTGTCGGCATTGTGGGAGCCCTGCCGGAAGAAGTGGCCATGCTCACCCAAGCAATGGAGATCCATTCTGTCCATACCCATCTGGGGCGGCAGTTCCATCAGGGATCCCTGGCCGGACAACCGGTGGTGGCGGTTCAAGGAGGGGTGGGCAAGGTGCGGGCGGCAACTACGGCAGCCCTGTTGGTGGCCCACTTCCCTTTGCGGGGCATCATCTTTACCGGCGTGGCCGGGGCCTTGGCCGATCACCTACAGATGGGAGATGTGGTGCTGGCCCACACTGCCATCGAGCACGATTTCGGCACCGGACGGCCCGAAGGCTTTGTCCTGGGGATCGACTTTATTCCCGAGCTGCGCCACCCCCTGGCTGAGGCCGACAGTGCCCTCTACGACTTAATCGTGGCCCACCCGGAGCGGATCCCTCTCCACCCTCTGCAAGGTCGGGATCCCATCATTTATCAAGGCTTGGTGGCCACCGGCGATGTGTTCGTGGCCGACGCCAACCTGCGCCGCCAAATCCGCGAGCGCACCGGGGCTCTGGTGGTGGAGATGGAAGGGGCGGCTGTGGTGCGGGTGGCACAAGAAGCCGGGATCCCTTGTCTGCTGGTGCGCTCGGTCAGCGATGCAGGAGACGACGCCGATTTCTTGAGCTTCTTTCAGACGGCGGCGCTCAATTCGGCGGCAATCGTCCACACGGTTCTGCAAAGCCTGCCCCAGACCTTGCTGTAGCCCGGCTGGACAGAGCAGAGGAGGAGTTGGGCTTGGCCGCGCTCACGTCAGTTGTTCATCTCCCGCTCCAGCTTGGCCATCGCGATCTGGCTTTCCAAGCGGGAAATGCCCTCGCGGATAGCTGTCGCCTGGGCCTCAACCTCGTCCAGGGAGCGACGAACCGCCTCTGCGGCACTCATGTGTTGGTTCCGCTGCACCAAAGCCTGGCGCGCCAGTTCGTCCTGGTCATGTTGGCTGGCCTTCTCGGCTCTGACAAACCAATCCTCAGCCTTTTGCAGCAGTTGATCGTACTGCCGTTCCAGTTGTTTGCAGCTGGCCAGCGTTGTGGCCAGGCTGCGCCGCAGTTGTTTCAGATCCCGCTCCATCTGGCGGATGCTCGCGTTTTTCTGGCGAGGCTTTTTCCACAACACTTTGCTCAGGCCCACCATCACCACTGCTGTGGCAATGCCCACGCCCGCTGCCGCTGCCGGGTTTTCCCGCAGGAAGGAGCCGTCCAAAACGTTGGATCCCGCAAAGGCCGAGGTTTGCGCGGCTGTCTCCCGAAACTCCCAGGGCATCACCGGATTGCGTTGCTGCCAAAAACCTCGGCGCGCCGCCTGGGCCAATTCTTGAGCTTCCAGGTAGCGCTCCCGGTTGGCCCCGTACAAAAAGCGCTCGTAAACCGCCGCCTGCCCCTGGCGCAACATCTCCAAATTCACCAAGCCCTCAGAGTTGTACACCTGGGCAATGTGCAGCCCTTCCGGCGTGACGTAGAGGGTATCCACCTGCACCAGGGATCCCGGCGGCAGCAGGCTTTGCAAAGCCTCTTGTGAGAGCCGCCCCCAGCGTCCCTGCGTCAGCTCCGGCGCATCCACATAGGCAAGGCGAAAACGGGTGGGCCTGCCGTTCAAGTCTGCCCAAAAGGTGTCCCCATCCACCACCGACCGTACTCGCGCTGTCGCGGAAGATTGGGCCGCTGCAGGGAGGACAAACCAAGTGCCCGAAAGGACAGCCGCCGTCATCAGGAGAGAAGTTCTTGAGGCCATGGGGATCACTCCTAATTGTGCAGAACAACAAAAGTTAAGAAATAATAAGAAATGGGGAGGCTGCGGGAACCCGCCAAAAGCCTGAGGCGTCTTCGCAGACTGGCAGAAGCAAATGGGCTGCTGCTTCCTCGGAAAGAGGCGCCAGAGCCAATAACTCACCCGCGTCAGAGAAAGCAACTTCTCCGACGCGGAGCTTGCCCTTCTGCAAAAGTCGGCTCCCAGGATGAGAATTTGGGTTAGAGTCTAGCTCACCTCTTGGGGCAACGTCACAACCCTAGATGGCAATCTTTGTCCAGTTAGCTTAAAGAGTTTCCCTGACTGGTTCCCGCCGCGGGTGGCACGGTGGCAGCACGCTGAGACCTCTGTACCAACAAGTCTGGGAAGCGTGAAGCCCGTACGCTATCGGTTCGCGCAGCGTGCTGTAAGCCATGTTGTGTTGACTCAACGAAGATGAGGGTCGGGAGTGCGTCACTGGATTGGAATCACAGGCGCAAGCGGTAGGGCTCTTCCTCAAGTCCACTGGGCAGAGGCGGCGGGAGAATCTCGATCTCGCCCGTGGGCAACGTGCGCAGCACCGTCCCCAATTGGGTCAGTTGTTCCAGAACAAACTGGCGGGTATCCCGGTCGCTGGTGGCGTTAAACACGCTTAGCCAGACATCGAAGCGGGAGCGGCGGCTGAGGGGGCTGCGGGCGATGTTGTCCCCCAGTTGGCGAAAATCGTCACCGGGCAAGCCCACCTGTTCCCGCCAGGCGGCGGCTTGGTAGTAGTCGCGGCGGCCCGCTTCCGCATCCCCCAAAAACATGAAGTTGATCAGGGCGCGATCCACGTAGAGCCGCCAGGCATCGGGGTTGTTTTGGGGGTTAAACTGCTGCAGGCCGCGATCCAAAATCTCGACGGCTTTTTCCGGCTGGCCAGCCCGATAGGCCAACACCAAGCTGGAGAGGCGGTAGCCTAAGAAGAAATTGGGATCCAGCCGCAGCATGTGGTCGAAGTACTCGTAGGCAAGGCCGTAGCCGGTTTGGGCGCGAGCAGGGGCGTCGCCGTAGTACTGGATCAGCTCCAGCCACAGCCAGGAGGCGCCCAGGTTGCGGTAGCCCAGCCAGCCCAGGGTGGTGGCCAGGGCAATGTTGCGGTTTTTGCGGGCCTCGGCATTTTCCAGGGCCTCTAGATTGATTCGCTCCAGCATCGGCACCTGCAGCCGTACCACCAGGATCCCGCACAGCAGCGCCCCGCCCACGGCGGCCAGGGTGCCTGTCAGGGAGAAACGGGAGCGGCGACGGGGCAAAGCAGCAGCAGTCATGGCCAGTTCTCAGCAGATCTCTATTGCTCGGCAGCGCCGCCGCGACCAGCGGCTAGACTCAATCATAGCGATGGCCTTGCTTCTCTCGATCTCCCTTGCACTTTTCCCCTGCCGATGACCAGATCTGCTCTCTCGCCTGCAGACCGGGCCCTCAGCCTCTACGAGGCCCTGCCCTACCCCAATGTGCCCCTCTCCCAGTCGGCCCGCAATGCCTTGGGGGAGATGTTCAAGATGAGCTATACCACCGCCCAGTACCTGCGCACCCACATGCTCGTCCCGTCAGAGGGCAAGGTGATGCTTAACGCCGGCTGTGGCTCCGGCTGGGAGACGCTGATGATGGCGGAGGCCAATCCGGGCGCCCAGATTGTGGCTTGTGATCTGTCGCCGGCTTCCGTCAAGCTCACCGAGGAACGCCTGCGCCGCCACGGCTTCACCGATGTCCAGTGCTACGTCCTCAACGTGCTGGAGCTGGATCGCCTGGGGATCCAGTTCGATTTCATCAGCCTGAACGACGTTCTGTATTTGTTGGCAGATCCCACTGAGGGCTTGCGGGCGATGAAAAAGGTTCTCAAGCCCGAGGGCATTATTCGCGCCAATCTCCACAGCCGCCGCCAACGCCAGGTGTTTCTCCGCCTGCAGGAAGCTTTGCAAAAGGTGGGGCAATTCGACGTCCCGCCAGCAGTAGGCGCCAAGAACGTGCGGGAATTCATGGGATCCCTGCAGGAAGAGGTGGCCAAGGCAGTGCTGTGGAACCCGGCCAACTATACCGAAGACGCCGCCATCCTGAACAACTATCTGCTTGCCAACGACAAGGGATTTACGATCCCCGAGGTGTTTGGCATGTTGCAGCAGGCAGGGTTGGGCTTTTTAAGCCTGGTGGATATGCCCGACTGGTCGGTGGAGTCTCTCTTTAAGCAAGTGCCGGAGTTTGTGCGGCAACGGCTGGAAACCCTCAGCGTTATGGAGCGGCTGCACCTCTACGAGCTGATCCGGCCTGCCCATCGCCTCATCGACTTTTGGGCCGAGCACGCCGGCTCTTCCCTGGTGCTGCCTTGGACGGATGCGGATTGGCTGACGGGATCCGTGCAGTTTAACCCCCTGCTGATGGACAATACCCGCTTCCACCAGGAGTACAACAAGGCCCTGCAAGAGAACCGCCCCTACGAAATGCAGTGGACAGGGGCCACCCACGGGCGGATCAGCATCCCTGCCGAGAAGGTGAGATGGCTGGCTCCGCTGCTGCAGGGGCCGACTCCGGTGGCAGAGCTGATTCAACGGGTCGTCGAGCTGGGATCCCTGACGAAAGAACAGGCAACCGACGAGGTGTTGACCTTCCTGACGGCGTTGGAAGACTTTCTCTTTGTCATGCTGCAGTAGAGCCGTTTACCCGTTCCCGCTCCAGCCCAGCTCCCCTCTCCCTCTGGGAGAGGGGCTGGGGGTGAGGGCAGTCTCCCTCTGGGAGAGGGGG
>NZ_JANSJH010000125.1:0-6194 GCF_047462495.1 Synechococcus sp. H55.2
AGGCTCAGACGGCTTGGGAAAAAGATCGGTAGAGCATTCAGGAAGATAGCTTCTCGCGCAAGCGGGCTTCCCATTGTTGCAGTTGCTCTTGGCGGGCGGCCACCTCGGCTTCTCGACGGCTCAGCTCTTGGCTTTGGCGAGTCAAAGATTGCCGCCAGCTTTCGATCTCCGACAGATCCACCAGACTGCGGTTTTGAGACAGGCTGTGCAACATCTCCACCAGCTTCATGGCCGCCTCTTCCAGCCGCTCTACCCGCCGCTGTTCCGAGAGCTCAACCAGCAGCAACACGCCAACGTTGTAAGGGCCGGCATCTTTGCAGGTGACCCACTCTGGCTGGCGCAGTGGGATCCAAACCCCTTCTTCGGCCTGGCGAGCCAAGAGCTGCAGCTCCCCCTGGCCGAAGAGACTCTTTTTGTGTACCCGTGCCAGATACAGCATGGAACATGCAGGAAGATGTTGCCGATTTTAGCACCGATCCCATGGATTCAAGAGGGATCCAAACCCGGGTGTTGTCCGTGCCGGCGGGAGGATCGATGTTAGGATCGGCTGTGGAATGGGTAAGGCTTAGCGCTCTCCCCTCTTCATTGTTTAGGGATCCCTGGCATGTTTCTCACCCAAAGCCCCTATTTTTTGATGGCAGCGCTGGTGGCGATTGCCAGTGGAGCCATCTTCGCAGTTCGCTTTATCAAGCGAGAGGCCTCCGCTGAATCGGATGTGATTTTCGCCACGATGGGCCTGATCTATTCCATCTGTTTGCTTCTGGAGGGTCAGCGGCTCATCCCGTTGCTGTTTTTTGCCCAGGTGCTGCTGGCGGTGATGGCCGGCTGGTTTGCCATCGAAACTTTCCGGTTGCGGATTCTCTTGAGCGAAAAGGTACGGCAGGTGGGCGGGGTTCGTCCAGCCGTTCGCAAGAAAGACTTCAGCCGTACCTACCCCCTAGATGACTATGCCCAAGGACGCACGGTTTCTGCTCGGGCCGAAGGATCCCGCATTCGCGATACCTCCTCTTACAGTCGCGCCATTCCCAAACGCAGCAGCGAAGAGCCTGGGCGTCGCCCCAGGCCCCAACTGACCAGCGATACCCGTGTGCGTCCGCGCCGCCGACCCGAAGTGGATGAGTATTACGACGAGCCAGGATCCCGCCAAGACACCGGCTACGATGAGCCGGCCCCGCCGCCAGAGGCCCGCCGCCCCCGTCGCCCTGCCACCGAAGAGTATCCAGAGGATGTAGATACGCAGGAGGAGCGCGGCACAGGCACGGTCACCCGCCGCCGTCCCCCACGTCTGCCCCAAGACCAAGGAGAAGGCTACCCGGATGAAGCCCCCCGTCGTCCCTCCCGCCGCGTTGTCGAGGTGGAATCGGTCGAGGTGGAAGAGGCGGAGCCAGAAGAGTACGATGACGACCTGTTCTGAAGATCTGAACCAATCTGAGCTTGGCCGGCGTTTGAGGGGTTCAGCCGGTGTTGCGCATTCCGGCGGCAATGCCGTTGATGGTGAGCATGGCTCCGCGCAGGAGTTCAGCGCGGTTGTAGCGCGTGCGCCCGGCGCAGGCTCCTTGGTGCTCTCGCAGGCGCTTGAGGAGAGAGACCTGAATAAAGCCCAAGGGCACAATCGAGCGGTTGCGCAACTGCACCGAGCGCTTCAAGTAGGGATCGTTCTCCAACAGTTCCCTGTGACCCGTAATCTGTAGCACCATTGTGCGCGTGCGGTACATTTCTTGGGCAATGCACTCAAACAGCTCCATCGCCCGCTGCAAACGTTCTGGAGAGCTCATCTCCCGCACGTAGTGACGCGCTATTTGCAGATCCACCTTGGCCAGAGTCATCTCCACTTTGGAGATCACCATGCGGAAGAAGGGCCACTCGCGGTAGAGGTGCTGCAGGTGGTTGAGGTTGTGCTCGCCCTTAGCCACGTATTCTTGTAGGGCGGTGCCGACCCCATACCAGGCCGGCAAGAGAAAGCGGCTCTGCGTCCAACTGAATACCCAAGGAATAGCCCGCAGGGATCCAATATCTTTCGAGCCACCGCTGCGGCGAGCAGGACGGGAGCTGATCTGCAGTTGGCCGATCTCTTCTATGGGGGTAACCTCATGGAAAAACTCCACAAAACCCTCCTGCTCGTAGACCAGGTTGCGGTACACCTGGCGGGAGCGCTCTGCCAAGGATTCCATCAAGCGCGACCACTCGTGCAGGTCGTTGGGGTAGGTGCGCAGCAGGCTGGCCTGGATCACAGCGCTGGTAACGGTTTCCAGGTTAAAAATGGCCAGATCTTGGAGGGAATACTTGGAAGCCAACACCTCTCCCTGCTCGGTAATCTTGATGCGGCCTCCCACGCTGCGCCCCGGCTGGGCCAAAATCGCCTCGTAGGCCGGCCCTCCCCCGCGCCCCACCGAGCCGCCCCGGCCATGGAAGATCTGCAACTTCACACCATAGGACTCGGCCACCGCCTGCAGCCGCTGCTGGGCTTTGTAAATCTCCCAGTTGCTGCTTAGAAAGCCAGCATCCTTGTTGCTATCCGAGTAGCCCAGCATCACCTCCTGTAAGTCTTCTTGCTGAGCTAAGTACTGGCGGTAGAAAGGGATCTCCAACAACTGCCGCAGCACCTCTGGCGCTCGCTTTAGGTCTTCAACAGTCTCAAACAGCGGCACCACTGCCAGGGATCCGCGCCCGCTGATGGGATCGTAAAGGCCCACCTCCTTGGCCATCAACAAAACTTCCAGCAGATCGCTCAACTGGCGGCTCATGCTGATCACATAAGTTTGGCAGATGGCCAGGCCAAATTCCTGCTGCAGACGGCGCAGGGTGCGAAAGGTGGCGATCAGCTCCGCCGTTTTCTCGGAAAAAGGGCTCTCCAGGGGGATGAGGGGCCGACGGGTCTGCAGCTCCTGCAGAAGAAAAGCCGTTTTTTCCTCTTCCGTCATCTGGCTATAGGGCCGCGGCAAAATGCGCAAGTACTCAAAGATCTCGGTGAGAGCGGCCTCGTGGTAGCTGCTGTCTTGGCGGATATCCAGGTGGGCCAGGTGAAAGCCAAACACCTGCACCTGTTGGATGAGGTGATCCAACTGGCGGCAAGAAAGGCCACTGTTTTTCAAACTTTGCTGGATAAGCTGCAAGTCGGCCAGAAATTCTTCCGCATTGGCGTAGGCGTTGTCCACAGGGGGAGGGGCGGGCAGACAGGCGGAGTCGGCCAAGTTGCGGTTGCGCTCCCGCGTCAACTCCAGCCGCCGCTGCATATAACTGAGCTTGAGACGGTAGGGCTCTTGGCGATACTGCAGCGAAAACGATTCGTAAACCTCCGGCATGAGGCGGTGATCTTGCTCGAGGGCATCCAGCAGTTGGCTGTCCACATCCCCCCAGTGCAAAGAGACGCTCAGGGTTTTGGTGAGCGCCTTCACCGATTCGATGTACTTGCCCAAAATCAGGTTGCGCTGGTAGCGGGCCGTTTGCCAGGTAACATCGGCGGTGACGGAAGGATTGCCATCCCGATCCCCGCCCACCCACGAGCCGAAGTTGCAAAATCCTGCCGGCGGCGGCTCAACGCCGGGAAACGCTTTTTTCAAGCTGCGGCTGAGGTATTCGTGCAGCAGCGGGATAGCCTGAAACAAAACCTCTTCAAAATAGTGCAAGGTGTAATCGACTTCGTTCAGAACGGTCGGTTTGGACTGATGCAACTCGTCGGTGCGCCACCAAAGCAAAACCTCTTCCGCCATCTGTTCTTTCAACATCTGGGCCTGCAAAGGCTGAGTCTGTTCTGCCCAATCCAGTTGGCTGAGCAGGCGAGAGAAGGCCCGTTGCTTTTCCCGGATGGTGTGGCGGACGATCTCGGTGGGGTGGGCGGTGAACACCATGCGAATGTGCAACTGCTCCAGCAGTCGGCGCAGTAGGCCTGGCGGCACTCCTTGAGCCCGCAGGTAAGGGAACAACCGTTCAAATTTTTCGTTTTCCCGCACCGTGCGCTGCTGGCTGTCCACCATGCGCATGTCGGAGTCTTCGGCCCGTTCGTAGTGCTGTTCAACAATGTTGATCAACTGGAAAAACAGGGCAAAGGCGCGCGCCGTTTGAATGGTGGCATCGAGGCTGAGATGCTCGATAATTTGCAGCACCTCTGGGATCGGGTACTCCAGGGCTTGTCCTTCTGGGGAACACATGGAACGCAGCCGCCGCAACAGCTCCACCAGAGACTGCCCGCACTCCTGCAGGATTACGGCTTCCCAGAGTTCTTCCACCAGTTGCAGGCGACGGTTTAACAGGTTGTTCCTGTGGTTGAAGGCTTCGTTGATTTGGAGGGGATGGGCCAAGGGATCGCGTTCCCCAAGCAGGGCAGCCTCCTTCAGCCCGTTGGCAGAAGCCGCTGCCCACTCTGCAGCGGTCAGGTGGGGGGAAGAGGTCATGAAGGCAGCTCCTAGAACAACCATCCCAATATTAGAGCCTGTTTGTCGAAACCCAAGATGTAGCAGGTATCACGGTCAGGAGGTTGTGAATTGGCGGGGGCAACTTCTTGCCCGTATCTGGATCGATACCCACCTCTTGACGTCAGGTAGCCGAGCTAGAATTTAGAGCATCTATCGTAGCTTTTGACCGTCAACTGGCAGCTCTATAGCCAGCTTCAGCCCCCTGGACTGGACGCCCATTTTATGACCTCGGATCGGCAATGGATGGAGCGGTGTTTGTCCCTGGCCCGTTCTACATCGCAGCGCCCCTCTCCCAATCCGCGGGTGGCCTGCGTGATCCTGCAGGGGGAGCAGGTGGTGGGAGAAGGCGTTCATCCAGGGGCCGGCCAGCCCCACGCAGAGGTGTTGGCTCTGCAACAGGCGGGATCCCTGGCCAGGGGCGCCACCCTCTACGTCAACCTGGAGCCCTGTAACCACTATGGGCGTACCCCCCCCTGCACCGAGGCCATTCTGGCGGCTGGGATCCGGCGGGTGGTGGTGGGAATGCAGGATCCCAATCCCCTGGTGGCCGGCAAAGGGATCCGCCGCCTGCAGGAGGCCGGGGTTGAGGTAACAGTAGGGGTGCTGGAGCAGGAGTGCCAAGAATTGAACGAGGGCTTTGCCTTCGCCATTGTGCAGAAACGGTGTTTTGGCCTGCTGAAATACGCCATGACCCTAGACGGCAAGAGCGCCGCCGCCACCGGCCACAGCCAGTGGATTAGCAACCCCCTGGCGCGAGAGTGGGTTCACCGCCAGCGGGCCTGGCACGATGCAGTCATTGTGGGATCCAAAACCGTCTGGCACGACAACCCCCGCCTCACCTGCCGCCTGCCGGATTTTCAGGGATCCCAGCCCCTGCGGGTGGTTCTCAGCCGCTCTCTGAATCTGCCCCCGCTGGCGCACCTGTGGCAGGTGGAAGAAGCACCAACTTTGGTGATCACCGAAGCCCCAGAGACCCATTCCCTCTGGGGATCCCTGGCCAAGCAAGGGGTGGAGCTGCTGCACCTGGATCAAGTAACCCCGGCCCAGACAGCACAGGCCCTCTTCGAGCGAGGCTGTCTGAGCGCCCTCTGGGAATGCGGCGGCACCCTGGCCTGGGCAGCCCTCAAAGATGGGGCCATCCAGAAAGTGGCCGCCTTCATCGCCCCCAAGATCTTGGGCGGGGCCGACGCCCCAACCCCCGTAGGAGGAGAAGGGATCCCTGACGTTAACCAGAGCTGGCAACTGCTGGAGCCGCAACTGCAGACTGTGGGGGATAACTGGCTGATCACCGGGAAGATCCCCTCTTCTAGCCCCGATGACTAAGAGATCGATTGTTGACAAATTCGCGAGGGCTATCTGGAGGGTTTTAAGTGTCTGAACGAACAGACTGATATCTGTTCAATGTAAATGAATATACTGATCAGAAAAATACAGCATTCTTGCAAAGTAGGTTTCAGAATTGAGCTCAACTGTGCTATGCTGGCCGATATTCTAGGGGGTCATAAGGATCTTTCGGTAAGGCCAGCAAAATCAAGCTGTAGGGATCTGTCAAGATTCTCCTGAGGTGAACCTTGTGAAAGGTAATGACGAAGGCTCTAGCTTCTTTGTCCAGTTCTTTTTCAGCCGGCGAGCTGATTGGGGACTTTCCCAGTACAAATCTTGGTAGGGAGAACCATCATGTTAAACCTTTTTGCCGGCCTGCTCTTTACCTCGCCTTACCTCAGCCTCTCAGGAAATGTCCTCATTGAAGGATTGGGGGAGTGGGTTTTCGCCGATCATCAA
>NZ_JANSJH010000126.1:0-4104 GCF_047462495.1 Synechococcus sp. H55.2
GGGCTGGCAGCAAAGTGTCTTAATCTTGTTTGAAACGACTATTACAGTAGAGAAGTAGACAACGCTGGAAGAAGCTGTATGCGGCTCACCAGCTTGCAACTCAGGAGCCAAAGGCCGAGATTCCCCACCGCTGCAAGCTGTCGAAGGCGGTGTAGGCCGTCAGATCCGGCTGCAGGGGCGTAATCGACACATACCCTTGGGCAACCGCCTGCACGTCGGAACAGGGATCCACTCCCTCTTCCACCACTTCCCCCGCCAGCCAGTAGTAGGCCTTGCCGCGCGGATCCAGCCGCTTTTCGTAGATATCGGTGTACTTGCGCCAGGCCAGGCGGGCCAAGACCATGCCGCGTATCTCCGTCAGCGCCACCGGTGGGACATTGATGTTCAACAGCAGCGGCTTCTCTAGGGGCTTCAGGCTCAGCTTCTCCAGCAGCGTCAGCACCACCTGGGCCGCCGGCTGAAAATCCTGGTGGGTAAAGCTGGCCAGGCTCACCGCCAGGCTGGGGATCCCTTCCAATAGCCCTTCCATGGCCGCTGAGACGGTGCCGGAGTAGAGCACATCGGTGCCCAGATTGGCTCCCTGATTGATGCCGGAAATCACCCAATCGGGAGGATAATCCAATAGCCCGTCCAGACCCAGCTTGACACAGTCGGAAGGTGTGCCCGAACAGGCCCAGGCTTGCACCTCTGGCGGAAACCCCTCCCGCACCGGATCCACCCGCAGCGGTTTGTGCAACGTCAAGGCGTGGCCGGTGGCCGAGCGCTCCCGATCCGGACAGACTACTGTCACCTGGTGTCCGCCCATCTGAGCCAGCGCTGCCGCTAAACACCGCACCCCTGCCGCCTGGATGCCGTCATCGTTGCTAACGAGAATGTTCATCGGTGCCACTCCTCACCGCGTCCAAGCAACCCGGCTGCCCCTACTATGCTATCTGCTGCTGGGCCCACAGCCGGCCAGGAGCCAGGAAAAAACGAAGAGTGCGGCTTCTGTATGTTACCATTAGACGTAGCCTTATAAACAACATCCGTATAACCACGGTGTTGCTCCATAAATCTTGAGTGTCATTATGAAGCTAAGGTAAAGCTACTACCGAAGCTCCCTTCCTCTTGGTTTATCCTTCCGTTAGGGTCTGGCCTTTTCTTTACAAACTCTTTTGATGGCTCGATGGAGCGGAAGAGGCGGCAAAGTTCACCTAGTTACTCAATTGACAGGAAGCCTATCCCATGTCCCTAGTTTCCATCACATCGGCAGCGGAGGCTCAGGAATGGCGGGAGCTCTGCCAGTGGGCCGAGGAGCACTACCGCTGTCGCACTTTTCCCAAGGATGTGCGCATCCCCACCCGTCCGGGCCTGGTCTACATCCCCCAAGAAGGCGTGGTGCGCCTAGTTAGCCAAACGCCGGAGCGGCGGGAGGTTTTTGTCGGGTTTATCACACCCGGCGTGCCCTTTGAGCTGAGCAACCCGGAGCGCTTTGAGCTAAAAGCTTGCACCCATGTCGATCGCACCACGGTAATGTGGTTTTACTGGCAGGATCTGGAGCAGTGGCCCTACTTGCACCAGAAAATTCAAGAAAGCTTCCGCCAGCAACTGCAACGCAAGCTGCTCTGGCTAGGCAACTTGGGCCAACGGCGTGCCATTGACCGCCTCAAGGGGTTCCTAACGCTGTTGATTGAAGAGTACGGGCAGCCCTGTGAGCAGGGGATGTACCTTCCCTGGACTCTGACCCACGCCCAGATTGGGGACGCCATTGGGGCTACGCGCGTAACGGTCACTCGCCTGCTGGGATCCCTGCGCTCGAAAGGGTTTGTGCAGGTGCTGGATCAAAACTTAATTTGCCTTCCCAACGGGGTGAAGCTGCAGTCCGTGCCCAAAAAGGCGGCTAGCGCCTAAGCTATGGGCCTGCAGCTCTACTACCGTGCCTGGGGCAAAGGGATCCCTTCCCTGCCCATCCTGCTGCTCCACGGCCATCCGGGCAATGCTGACTGCATGGAAGTTTTTGCTGAGGCGGTGGCGGGGATCCACCCCTGTGTGGCGCCGGATCTGCGCGGCTATGGGCGTTCGCAGGTACGGGATCCCTTTGAGATGGCAACTCACCTAGAGGACTTGCAGGAGCTGCTGGATTGCCTGGGCTGGCAGGAGTGTCTGGTGTTGGGCTGGTCGTTGGGTGGGATCCTGGCCCTGGAGTTGGCCTTGCGCCTGCCGCAGCGGGTCAAGGGCTTGGTTTTGGTAGCCAGCGCCGCCTGTCCTCGTAGCAACCATCCCCCCATCACCGTTTGGGATCAGCTTAACACCGGCATTGCTTCGCTGCTCAACTGGCTTTGGCCCGGCTGGAGTTGGAACATCGACACCTTTGGCCGCCGCTCTCTTTACCGCTACCTCATCCAGCAACACACCCCAACCGCCTATCGCTATCTGGCCCAGGCAGCTTTGCCTGCCTATCTGCACACCTCTCCCCAAGCCCGCCGCGCTTTGCGCACCGCCCTGCAACAGGGCTACAACCGTGAGGGGGAGCTGCAGCACCTGCGCCTACCTGTGTTGCTCCTGGCCGGCGAGCGGGATCGCCACATCACCGCCGCTAGCAGCTTGGCCACCGCCCGCCTTCTACCCCAGTGCACCTGCATTGTCTATCCCGATGTGGCCCACCTCTTCCCGTGGGAGATCCCTGAACAGGTAGGACGGGATCTGCGTCGCTGGCTTAGCGCTCAGGACTGGGACAAAGGGAGCTCTTCTAACCCACCCTCAGCGGAAGGAGCCGCAGCCTGAACCTGGACCAACTTGCGCAGCCGGGCAAAGGCTTCTTCCTCCAGCCGGATCTGCTGCTGCTGCTGTTCTTCCGGGGTGCGCAGGCGTTTTCCCAGCGGCTGTTGCAGCGTGCCCAAAAGTAAGGGCTCGGAGACCCCCGGTTCAGGGTGGATGACGGTGCGGGCCTGCAGGGTAAATACCGGCGAGCCGGTGGAGAAGCGACCGGAGGACGCCAAATCGCTGGCCGCCTGCTTCAGCGTGAGGATCAGGTGCTCTGGGGTAATGTCCGGGCTGACGGCGATGACCGCCCGCTCTGCCCCTTGGTCATAGACCGTGGTGTAGGGGGCAGCGCCGGGAATGCGGGAGCGAAAGATCGGCCCTAAACTGAGGGCAAAACAGCCCGCCGTCAAAACCAGGGTGAAGGCCGTGTAGCCCACCAGCGAAAACTTCCAAGGCCAGTTGCGGATCCAGGCCAGCAGGGTAAGCAGAGCCAGCAGACCCGCCACCCCCAGCCCCACCTGGGTGGCAGAGGCGAAGAAAGATTGCAAGGATCCATCCATCATTTACAGGGAGAAGGAGTTCGGACTCAGCAGTCTCATCTTAAGCAATCTGGCAATCCTCTCAACTGCTTGCTGGCTCTAGCCGGGAGGAGATAGGCTTGCGACTCCATCTGCCAAACCAGCTCTCGCTGATCCCAGAAGTGCCGGCAGCTCTGTGCCTTTTAGAACTGTTTTTTATGCTACTGAATGAGCATTGCTGGCAAGAAGAACGCTGAAAACAATGCGAAGGAAACGAACGACGGTATCAGCAAGATGGATATAATGCCAGCGAAGCGGCTTGAGAACTGTTGGCATGTCATCTTCAACCCTATCTGATGGAGCGCATCACCGGCTTGATTCTATGGATCCCTCGGTAGCTTTGCAGACCGCGAGAGACTCACTATTTGACCTCGGCAACCTCACCGCTGGGATCGTTAACGAATACCACGACGTAGTCAGCAACTCCGTGCTGCTGGAGAAGCTGGAGAACTTTCAGGTTGTCTACGAAGAGGCCAATGCCCGCCTACGGAAGCCCTCCTTCCGGATTGCCACCATTGGCACCACCTCTTCAGGTAAGTCCACCATTGTCAACGCTCTCATTGGTCGGAAAATCGCGCCTATCGAGGCGCAGGAGATGAGCGCCGGGATCCTGCGGATTAGGCACGGCGAGCGGAGCAAGTTAGTTATCCACAATACAGAAGGAGCCACCTGGGAATGCGGCACGTGGGAAGACCTGAGGGACGAAGAGATCTACAGCAGGCTCAAGCTGACAATGGAGGCTTACCACCAAGAGCGGCGAAAGAAGAGGAAGAAGGAAGATAAA
>NZ_JANSJH010000126.1:4204-6143 GCF_047462495.1 Synechococcus sp. H55.2
TCTCTATTAAACCTGCCTGAGGGCTTACAGGTTGAGATTTATGACTTGCCTGGCCTGAACTCAGTCCAAGATAGAACAAGCCTCAGGATCATCCAAGAGCATGTCAGCAAGTGCTTTAGCCTTGTTGCACTGGATTACTCTCAGACAGATTGGCAAAGACGAGAAGCCCTCTTGAGAGAGCTAAAAGATGTTGTGGAGTTTCTCCGAGGTCAAACCAGCTTGATGATTTTCTTGCTCAATAGGGTTGACATGCGAAATCAAACCGACAACCCTCTAGAGCAAAAGGTCGAGGAGCTGAGAGAGGAAATTAAGGAGATTCTGGATCTTCCAGAGCTGCCTTTTATCATTCCGCTCTCTGCTAAGGCGCTCTTCTATGCCCAATGTGCCTGGGGAGCCAACTCTTCCGAAGGATCGGATGTGGATCCCAGTACTAAACAATGGATGCTCAGCGCTCTTTTTGAAGACTGTGCTAATCTCATCAAGGCTTCTACAAGAGGTGATAGGGAGCTGAAGTCTTGGATAGCAGACCTTGAAAACAAAGTCGAGGAAGGGCAGGCAATATCTGACAATGACACTAGGCTCTTGCTTGGCTACATCCGAGAGTGGAGCGGCGGCAACTTGCTATGGAGAGCATTGCGAGAAAGGATTCAAGCAGACACTGCAAGAGTTGTTATTCTCCCGGCAGTGCTACAAGTGATCAACTCAGCTAGAGAGATTAGCAGTGCCCTAGATGTCATAATCAATACAAGACAAATTCAGACGCTAGAGGAAGTAGATAGGCAAAGAAAATATATTCAAGAGAAACAAGAGCAATGCAAGGAAGCAATCAATCAAGTTGCCCAATCGTTTATCGATGACATTACAGGCTTACTCAACCAAGTTGCCAGTGCTAGTGGCACTCCTGAGTCCCTATCAAAGATTGAGGAGGAAGCCAGAAAGAAGGGCTGGCAGGGGTTTCCCGATTTTATTGACTTTGTGGACGAGCAAGTTAAAGATTTGATTAATAAAATCATTGCTCCAGTTCGAGATGCACTCAAGCAAGAAATTGGTGTTTATCCGCTAGAAGATTCTCTGAAAGAAGTGATCCCTGCTCACATTGCCAACCTCGTTGCTAGATCTTGCGACATGACACTCAGAACGTTGAGGGATTGTGAGTGTCAGGGAGACAGCCTGATTCTGAGAGTACCTGTTGAGGAGAAAACCAAAAAGCCTCATGAGAAGATAGAAAGAGCTGAGCGCGCTGTTTTAGCTCTCTACCAATCGGTTAGGGACGCTCTCGAACATAGGGCCGAGTTTCTGTTACAGGCGAAGGCTCAAACTTTTGAGAGATTTGCGAACTCATTGATCTCTCAGCTTATTGCAAACCTTATTGGAGCCGTTGAAGAAATCCTCACAGTCTCTGAGGAAGATAAGCTAGGGATCCAGGAATTGATTCAAACTGGCGTTAAGCTGAGAAGCGAGCCCTTGCGCCTTACGCAAGATGTCTTTCTCTTTAATAAAAGAGCAAAGATAGAGACTACAAAGAAGGACAAAACTACAATAGTCGAGGAGCCTAGATCTTGCTTTGGAGGCAAGGAGTACAAGATAGCTAAAGTTGGGACGGAGTTCTATCAACAGCTAACTGTGCCTAGCTTTGATAGGATGGCTGAGGAGTGGTCAAGAGGAGCAGATGCTGGTAAGCAAAAATTGTGGCAAGTTCTAAAAGAATGGATCATAGGTTACATGGAAGAACTAAGAGAGGCTACTCAAAAATTGGTTAGAAAAGCACTTGACCTTTCTATGGGCGAGCTAGATGAGCAAAGAAGGCGGATTGAAGAGAACTTTAACCAAGCAGTAGCTATAGCCGAAGATCTGGAGAATAGGAAGAATGCAATTGAAAGTTTTGTTCAATCTTTGTCTTGCTTAGGGAGTGGGAATGATGAGTGAGAATAACAAAGAG
>NZ_JANSJH010000127.1:0-5782 GCF_047462495.1 Synechococcus sp. H55.2
GAATCGGCCAGGTCGTCCACCAGCAACACATGGCTGCCCAGGTTGGCAGTGGTCATGGCCAGATCCCGCGAAAAGGTCAGTTGCCCCCGTTGGCGATTGCCAGGGCCGGAGTAGGAAGAAGCGGCGAGAATGGCTAGGGGGAGGTCGAAGAGACGGGCCAGGGTATCGCCGATGCGCAGCCCGCCTTTGGCGATGCAGACAATTTGGTTAAACTCCCAGCCGCTTTCGTAAACTTTGACGGCCAGCTCTTCGATTTTGCGGTGGTAGTCGGCCCAGGTAATAGAAATCTCGTGCAAGGGATCCCTCTCCCGCAGTCTGGATTGCTCAATTCTAACTATATTGATTCTTTTCCCATCGACCGGCCTGACGATGGCAACCTGAGGGTCTAGCTTTCTTTCAGCGGGATCACCTTCACCCAATGGGCGTAGGCGGGATCCCGATTTTCGGTGATGGCCGTCAGCTTCTGCCGCAACTGCTCGGTGATGGGGCGGGAGGGGGGCAAGACGTATTGCTCGATCTGGCGAATGGGCGTGATCTTGGCGGCAGTGCCGGTGAGGAAGGCTTCCTCGGCAATCAACAGCTCCGACTTATCGACCGGACGCTCTTGGGTGGGGATCCCCAGGTCGCGGGCCAGGGTGAGAACGCTGTCGCGGGTGATCCCTTCCAGGATGTCTTGGTCAAAGCTGGGGGTAATCAGCACGCCGTTGCGCACGATGAAGATGTTCATGCCCGAGGCTTCGCTTACCTTGCCTTGGGAGTTCATCAAAATGGCCTCATCATAGCCGGACTGCACTGCCTCAGTTTTGGCCAGAGAAGAGGTGATGTAGGCGCCGGTGATCTTGCCTCGCAACGGCAGGCTGCGATCCTCTTGGCGGGCCCAAGAGCTGATGCGGCAGGTGACTCCCTCTGGTGAGAGGTAGTCTCCCAACTCCAACCCGTACACGAAAAAGTCTTTCTCGATGTTGTGCAACCGCGGCGAGATGCCCAGGTCGGAGGTGTAGACCAGGGGGCGGATGTAGAAAGAGGTGGAGGGGCGATTTTTGCGGATCAGCTCCACGATCACCTGCTCGATCTTTTCGGCGGGCAGATCGAAGCAGAGCAGGCGAGCACTCTGGCTCAGCCGTCGGCAGTGGCGATCGAGACGAAACACCAGCACCTGATCCGGATTTTGCGGGTCGGGGATCCCGCGTAGACCGCCAAAGGCTGCCGTCCCGTAGTGCAGAGCATGGGTGGCAATGGAGATCTTCGCCTCGGCAAAGGGGACGATCTGGCCCTGAAAGTAGGCGTAGGGCAGAAAATCCGGCATGGTCGGCACCTACTGCGGTGGGAAAAGATGTAAGAGTAGGAATATTATCACCGATGGAGGCAGCACCGGCAGCCCCAGCGTTGGCAGCACTCGGAAAGATATGCGCACTGCAGTGTTTTTTAGCCAGTCAAGTTCTGAGAGGGCTGTGGAGGCAAACAGCTTCTAACTTACGAGGGGCCGACGAACTACACCCCATGACGCAAGGAGTCCACTCCCTTTGCGAAAGCAACAGTGCTCCTTTTGGCAAGGCTTCTTTCACCCCAAGGTTGGTAGGGTAAGAATGTGGTTACTCAAACAGTTGGAAATGAAGCTTCCAAAACTTGCTGTTGCTTCCTTGCTTGTGCTGGGCGTTTTGCTCCTCAGCAGCCCGATGTTATCGGTAGGCAAGAGCACAGAGGTAGCTTTTGCTCAATCTCCTGCTCCAGCCGTCCGCATTGAAGAAGCGATTCAGATGGCTCGATCTGCTGTTCCCGATGCTGTGATCAAAGAAGTTGAGTTGGAGCGCGAAGATGGCCGCTTAGTTTGGGAAGTAAAACTCACCAACGATGTTGAGGTCAAGATCGACGCCACTACCGGCGATGTTGTCGATATCGATGACTAGTCCTCAGGGGGACACAAACTGGGGTAAGCGTTGCCGGAAAAAGCGGTAGTTGCCACTGCCTGATGAATGCTTGATGAAACAGTAGCAATCTTGAGAACTGCAAAAGCTGGGGATCCCGTTTATTTGGGCAGGGGGAAGGTGTTCGCATGATAGACACCCGCTGGCTGAGGCCAGTTTAACTGCTGGCCAGGGGCAGGTGGTCGAGTCAGTCTGGGCTAAAATGCTGTCTATCCGTCTTGCTGCTCCCCCTGATGGACGACCCCCCTTTAGTCTCAGCGGCTACTTTCCCCAACACTGAGCTTTCGTGGGGAGATGCGTCTCTTAGTCTCTTTTGGGTCATCGCTCTTCTGGTCATCAACGCTTTTTTTGTGGCGGTGGAGTTTTCCTTGGTGTCGGCGCGGCGCTCCCGCATGGTGCAGTTGGCCAGCGAAGGGAACCGCCAGGCGGCAATTGTGCAAAAGGCCCAGGAACAGTTGGAGTATGCCCTCTCCACCACCCAGTTGGGCATTACCCTGGCCAGCGTGCTGCTGGGCTGGATCGGGGCCACCCAGGTTGCGCCGACACTGTTTTTGGCCTTGAGGCAGTTGGCCTGGTTGCGGAACGTGGATCCCGCCGTTGTTCAGGGGGTGGCAGTGGTGGTGGTGTTTTCGCTGCTCACCTATTTCCAAATTGTGGTGGGGGAGCTGATCCCCAAGACTCTGGCCATTCTCTACTCGGAGCCGATTGCCCTAAAACTGGCCTGGCTCAACCGCTTGGTGAGCCGCTTTTTGCACCCTTGCGTGGAGCTGCTCCGGTTCTCCTCCCGCTGCTTGTTGCAGCTTTTTGGCGTCCGCATCCCGGAGGCCACTTCTTTTTACAGCACCATGACGGTGGAGGAGCTGCAACTGTTGATCGCCTCGTCGGTGGAGTCGGGCAACATCGAGGCGGAGGAGCGGGAGCTGTTGAGCAATATCTTCGAGTTCGGCGAGACGGTGGCCAGCGAGGTGATGATCCCGCGCACCAGCATCGACGCGGTGCCGGAAACCGCTACGGTGCAAGAGGTGCTGGCCGAGGTGGCCGAATCGGGGCATTCCCGTTACCCGGTCTACGGCGAGTCTTTGGATGACATCCGCGGCCTGATTCATGTCAAGGAGCTGATCGGCGAGCTGGCCAAGGGATCCCTGGATTTGCACAGCCCCATCACCCCTTTCATTCGCGAGGCCCACTTTGAGCCGGAGAACAAGCTGATTGCTGAACTGTTGCCGGAGATGCGGCAGCACCACTGGCCAATGGTGGTGGTGGTGGACGAGTTCGGCGGCACGGCGGGCCTGATCACCATTCAAGACCTGGTGGAGGAGATTGTCGGCAAGCTCTCCGATGGCCCAGATCCCAAGGCGAAGGAGCCGGATATTCAGGAGCTGGACGAAAATACCCTCCTCATCCAGGCCCAGTTGGATATTGAAGAGGTCAACGAGCGCTGCCACCTCAACTTGCCCCTCCACGAGGACTACCAGACGCTGGGGGGCTTTTTGATCTACCACCTGCAGAAGATCCCGCGCGTGGGGGAAAAGTTCACCTACCAAGACATGGAGTTCCAGGTGGTGCGCATGGAAGGCCCACGGGTGGATCGGGTGAAGGTCGTTCGCCACCGCCGCAGCTCTCCCAACCCGCTGCCAGTGCTCCCCCCCGCCCAGACGACCAAGCCTGGCTCTTGAGGAGCTAGGTTTTGACGACCTTGAGGGTCTGCAGCCGCACATCTTCGGGGCCGTTGATAAAGCCGCCTGCCTCGTGCACCAACAACAGATAGTCCACCGCTTCCTGGGTTACCTCTTCGCCGGGCACCAAGATAGGGATCCCAGGGGGGTAGGGGGAGATGATCTCGGCACAGATGTGGCCTACGGCTTCCTGAAAGGGGATCCGCTCGATGGGGGCAAAGAAAGCCTGCCGCGGCGAGAGCCGTTGCGGCGGCAGGGGAGGGCGTTTCAACTGGGCCAGGCGCCGCAGTTTCTCGGCCATCGCCAGCGAGGGTTGGGATCCCTGGGCCTGCTTCGACAAAGCGGCGAAGCTCTCCACCAGCCGGTCGATATCCCGCTGGGTGTTGCCGAGGCTAACGATAAAGACCACGTTGTGCAGGGTGGACATCTCCGGCTGCACGTGGAAGTGGTCGTTGACCCAGTCGTGGGCGTCGAAGCCAAAAAGGCCCAGCCCCGACACCGTCACCGTCAAGCGGGTGCGATCCAGATCGAAAAAGCCAGGTGTAGAGCCGATGCGCTCCGGGCCAAAGCAAAAGAGCCCTGGAATGCGGTTGAGGCGGGCGCGGGCTTGATCGGCTAAAGCCAGGGCTTGGCCCAGCAAAGCTTCCCCTTCCAGGGCCATCTGCCGCCGCGCCACGTCCAGCGACATCATCAGCACGTAGTTGGGGCTAGTCGATTGCAGCAGTTGCAAGATGTTGCGCACGCGGTTGGGATCGATGCGGGATCCCTTGAGGTGGAGCATCGAGGCTTGCGTCATGCCGGAGATCACCTTGTGGGTGGACTGCACCACCAGATCAGCACCAGCTTCCAAGGCGGAGAGGGGCAGTTGCGGGTGAAAGCCAAAGTGGGGCCCGTGGGCCTCGTCCACCAGGAGGGGCAGGCCGTGGCTGTGGGCGATGGCCGCTAAGGTTTCTAGGTCGCAGCAAACCCCGTAGTAGGTGGGGCTGACCACCAACACGCCCTTGGCGTCGGGGTGCTCGGCCAGGGCCTGCTCCAGGCCGGCAGGAGTGATGCCGTGGGCAATGCCCAGTTCTATGTCGAAGTCGGGCTCGATATAGGCCGGCACGGCCCCGGAGAGGATCACGCCGGCAATGGCCGACTTGTGGCAGTTGCGCGGCAGCAGGATCTTGTCTCCTGGGTCGCACACGGCCATCACCAGGGTTTCTACACCACAGGTGGAGCCATTCACCAGAAACCAACTGCGATCCGCTCCGTAGGCAGCTGCCGCCAGCTCCTGGGCTTCCCGGATCACGCCGTCGGGATCGTGGAGGTTGTCCACCTCCGGCAACTCGGTGAGATCCGCCCGGAAGACGTTTTCTCCCAAAAACTCCCGCAGGTCGGTGGCGATCCCGCGTCCCTGCTTGTGGCCTGGCGTGTGAAAGGGAGCCTTGTCCAAGCTGCAATAGTGGCGAATGGCCTCAAAAAGAGGGGCCCGCTCTTGAGCTTTGCGATCCAGCAGGCGCAGACGACGGGACGCTTTGGACAGATGCGACAGAACCATGGGCCACTCCCCAACACACCAGCGTCCAGTCATTATCCACCCCCAGCGGAGCCAAGTCCACCCTCAAGGTCACCCCAGGGAGCGTCTTTCCTGCTAGCCTGGGTTCAGGTTGCCCTTCCTGCTTGTATGTTTGAAAAGCTGCCCCTCCCCCTGAGCACCCTGGTGTTGCTGGCGGGCGTTGCCGCCACAGCTTGGGGCTTTGCCCAGTACAGCGATCCCACCCTGAACCTCATCGGCCTGTTTACCGGGATCCCCTTGCTGCTGGGGGGGGTGACCATGAAGGTGGTGGAGCTCAAGCCAGTGCCTGCCCTGACGCCCCCCTCGCCAGAAGTGCTCCAAGCCCGTGCTCAGCAGGCCACGGAAATTCAAAAACAAGTCCGCGCCGACATCACCAAATACAGCTATGGGGCCAACGCCCACCTGGAAGAGGCCCTGGAGTTCCTCGGCCTGCGCGGCCCTCTGGAAGCAGACCTACCCAAAATCAGAGGCTACAGAGAAGAATTGCGGGATGGCCGCTACACCCTGGTACTTCTCTTCGATTCGCCGGCCGTTCCCTTCCAGCAATGGCAGGAGAGCTACCAGAAAAAAATGCAGGGCTTCTTTGGCCGCGACGTGGAGGTGCAACTGCAGCAGCCCCGAGA
>NZ_JANSJH010000128.1:0-5735 GCF_047462495.1 Synechococcus sp. H55.2
AAGTCGCTCAAGGACTACGTCCCGCTAACGCGAACGGGCTTTTCCGCTCCGTACTACTCGCGTCAGCGGTGCGGAGCGCTTAGTACAGGGCTACCCAGCTGCCCCCCTGTGTCGCCACCCTGGCAGAGCCAAAACCGAGGGCCCCCAAACCGTCTCTGTCGCCGCCTGGGGATCCCAACTCTTGCCTAGGCTAGGACGGCGGCCGCCCCGGCGAAAGCTTCCTCCCGCAGCAGCGCAGCTTTGTCGGTGCGCTCCCAGGGCAGATCCAGGTGGGTTTGCCCGAAGTGCCCATAGACCGCCACGTTTTGATAGAAGCGCCCTCCCCGTTGACGGGGTAACTCTCGCAGTTGGAACTGGGCCAGAATGGCTGCCGGCCTCAGGTCAAAATGGCGCTGCACCAGCCGCAGCAGATCTTCGTCGGGGATGCGCCCTGTGCCAAAGGTTTCCACCAAAAGGTTGATGGGACGGGCCACCCCGATAGCATAGCTAACCTGCACCTCGCATTTTTGCGCCAGGCCGGCAGCCACGATGTTCTTGGCCACATAGCGGGCGGCATAGGCGGCGCTGCGATCCACCTTGGTGGGATCCTTGCCGGAGAAGGCCCCGCCCCCATGACGGGAATAGCCGCCATAGGTATCGACGATGATCTTGCGGCCGGTCAAGCCGGCATCCCCCTGCGGGCCGCCGATGACGAACTTGCCGGTGGGATTGGTGAGGAAGCGGGTATGGCTGTCGGGTTTGATGGGCAGCTCGGCAAATACCGGCTGCACCACCGCCTCCCAGAGATCGGCGCGGATGCGCTCTTGCACCGCCGCCTCTTCTGTGATGGCGCCAATGGTGGGCGTGTGCTGGGTGGAGATGAGCAGGGTGTGGATACCCACCGGACGCCCCTCCTCATAGGCCACCGTCACCTGCGTCTTGCCGTCGGGGCGCAGATAGGGCAGGGTGCCGTTTTTGCGAACAGTGGCCAACTGGCGGCTGAGGCGGTGGGCCAAGCTGATCGGCAAGGGCATCAGCTCAGGGGTCTCGTCGCAGGCAAAGCCGAACATCAAGCCCTGATCCCCGGCCCCGACCAAGTCGAATTGATCTTCCCTGGATGCGCGACTTTCCAGGGCCACGTTCACCCCTTGGGCAATATCGGGAGATTGCTCATCAAAAGCCACCAACACCGCGCAGCTATCGGCAGAGAAACCGTTCTTGGCGTCGGTGTAGCCAATTTCGGCCACCTTGTCCCGCACCAGATGGGTGAAGTTGACATGCGCCTGCGAGGTGATCTCCCCGGTCAGGATCACCATGCCCGTATTCACCACCACCTCTGCCGCCACCCGGCTCATGGGATCCGCCGTCAAGAGGGCATCCACGATGGCATCGGAGATCTGATCGCAGATTTTGTCGGGGTGCCCCTCCGTCACCGACTCCGAGGAAAACAAAAACGACTTGGACAACGAACCTCTCCTTAAGACGAAACAGATGAAACTGGGAGCCTGCTCAGGCCAGAAAGCCAGGCCCACCTGTCCGTTCATCGGCGGCCAGGACCCAGAAAGGCAGGCCTAGCCGGTGGATCAGCGCAGTTGCCAGAGCAACCCACCGCACCCGAGGACTTCGTCCCACTGACGCGATAGAGCCTTGCTCCGCCGCTGCGACCAGAGCTGTGGGAGCCGCTAAAGGGTAAAGTCGCCAGAAAAAGCCCCCACCTAAAAGGGCTATCCTCTAGAGAAAACTTTATTGCCTTTATCTTTCGGTTACTGACTAACCGCAGGAATTGGCACCGTAGCGGAGACTTCCGCCGGTTGCCGCAGCTTCATTGGGCCTGATCCCTCAGTCTGCTCTGGATAAAGAACGGAACTTGTTCTTATGGTACCCCTAACCTCGACGCATTTGTCAAAAAAATGCGCTCTGGGCCGGTCTCAACCCAACAGCTCCTGCCACCAGTCGGTGGACTGGGCGGCCCTGAGAAAAAAGACGCCCGCCAAGCCCAGAGGGAAGAGAACTCCCAGAAAGCCAACCGCCCCCAGTGCCCAAGCCAAGCGATGCAGATGCCTTTTGCTGGCAGCGCCCGCGGTTGTTTCCGCCAAGACGGCCAACATCGATCCCAGGGCCGCCAACAGGGATCCCCCCAGCCCGGCCAGATAGGCGGGCCCCAGCCACGGCTGTAACTGGGCGGCAGAGGCAATTTGCAAACGGGGCAGGACTTGAAAACACCCTACCGCCAGCACGGCCCAGATGAAGGAGTACATCAGCAGGCTATCTCGAAAAGCGGTAGCCGGTTCTTTCATGATCCCAGCCCAATCCAGCCAGAGGTAGGATAAAAGCAGTTTGCTGGGGAAGAGCTTGCTCGGCCCACCCGAATTTCCTCTGATTATGGCCCAACCCGCCATGTCTGACCTCTCTGCACCGGCTTGGGGATCCCACTCGACAACAGAGCCTGAGGCTGTTGGCGTTGGCAATTGCGGGACGGAGTCTCTAGCGGGCACAGAGACTGACCTCAACCAGTGGCACCGCCGCAGAATGCAGCGCCGCCAGCAAATCCAGCGGCAGCGCCTATCGGGCATGCGCGATGACAAGGGCTTGATCATCGTGCATACAGGGCAGGGCAAAGGCAAGAGCACGGCTGCTTTCGGCATGATCTTCCGTGCCCTCGGCCAAGGCTTGTCGGTGGGGGTAGTGCAATTCATCAAGGGGGCCTGGGATCCGGGCGAAGCCAAGCTGTTGCGCCAGTTGGCCGCCCATCCGGAGCTGGGCCTGGGGAAAATCGCCTTTTACGCCATGGGGGAAGGTTTTACCTGGGAAACCCAGGATCGCGAGCGGGATATCGCCCATGCGCAGGCGGCCTGGGCAAAGGGGCGGGAGCTGCTCAGCAGCGGCGAGTACCACCTGGTACTTTTGGATGAGATCAACGTCGCCCTCAAGCTGGGGTACCTCTCCCTGGAGCAGGTATTGGCCGGCCTGGCCGAAAAACCGGAGCGGGTGCATGTGATCCTGACCGGGCGGGGCGCGCCGGCTGCCCTGATCGACCGGGCCGACTTGGTAACCGAGATGACCTTGGTCAAGCATCCTTTCCGCGACCAGGGGATCAAAGCGCAAATCGGCATTGAGTTCTAGTCCTTGGGTAGGGCAAGATGGCCATTCTGGTGGCGGCAGCCACAAGCGGCAGCGGCAAGACCACTGTCACGCTGGCTCTGTTGGCCGCTCTCAGGCGGCGGGGCCTGCGCATTCAGCCCTTCAAGGTGGGGCCGGATTACATTGATCCCCTGTTCCACACAGCGGTGAGCGGGATCCCCTGTCGCAACTTGGATCCCTTTTTAACCGATGAGAACTTTGTGCAGCGCTGCTTTCGCCACCACTGCCAAGGCAAAGATGGAGCAATTGTAGAGGGAGTGATGGGCCTCTTCGATGGACGAGCGCCCGCATCCCTGCCCGGCGAGACAGAACCCTTTTTTGCCAGCAGCGCCCACGTGGCCCGCCTGCTGGGGATCCCTGTGGTGTTGGTTATCGACGGCAGCGGCCTGGGAATGACGGTGGCCGCTCTGCTCTACGGCTTGAGCCGCTTTGATCCCCGCCTCACCATTGCCGGGGTGATTTTCAACTGCGTGGCCTCGGAGCGGCACGGCCAGATTTTACAGCAAGCAGCAGCGGCGGCGGGGATCCCGGTCTTGGGCCAGTTTCCCCGCCGTGAGGATCTGCGCCTGCCCAGCCGCCACCTGGGGTTGGTGCCCGTCTCAGAACTGGATCACTTCCCCCGCTGGCAGGAGACCTGGGCCGACCTGGCCGAGCAGCATCTGAATTGGGATGAGCTACTGCCCTTGATTCGCTCCTTGCCGCCGGCAGTGGGGGAGCTGTGGCCAGAGATTTCCCCACAACCGCGTCGGGTTCGGGTAGGGGTGGCCCGCGATGCCGCCTTTAACTTCTACTACGCCGACAACCTAGATCTCCTGCGGGCCTGTGGCGCCGAGCTGCTGGAGTACTCTCCCCTGCAGGTGGGGCTGTGGCCGCCGGAGCCCTGCGATGGCCTGCTGCTGGGGGGCGGGTTCCCAGAACTGTTTGCCGCCACCCTCTCCGAAAAAATAAGCCACCGCCCACCGCCGCCCGCCCATCCACCCCTCTATGCCGAATGCGGCGGGCTGATGGTGCTGGGACGATCCCTCACCGATTTCAAGGGAAAGACCTACCCCCTGGCCGGGCTGCTGCCTATCCAGGTGGACATGGGCGACCGGCTGTGTCTGGGCTACCGCGAGGCCACTGTCCTGCGCCCAACCCTGCTGGCCAAGGCCGGGGATCGCCTACGAGGGCACGAATTTCACCGCTCCCGCAGCACCCCTCTCTCCCCCAACCCAATCTACATCTGGGGATCCCCGCCTCACCAGGAAGGCTGGGCCGGTCGGCGCCTGCACGCCTCCTACCTGCATCTCCACTGGGGATCCCGTCCCGACCTGGCCATGCGGCTCTTACAAAGCTTCTTGAGGACAACTCTGCCCATCTCCCCTTAGAAGACCATGCCATCGCTGAGCCGTTGGATGGGCGGAGAAACATCTGACCTGAGCTCCGGCGGATCCAGGTCTTTGAGCCGCTTTTCCGGCCAGGCCAAGCGATCCGCGGATCCTCCGCGAGAATGTCGCCAGCGCCTGTGGAAGGGCATTTCCCCGCTGGGATCGTGATCGTGGCGGTCACGCAGTCGGCATCGAGGCGAGAATGCTCCGATTCACCGGCCAAAACCCTTTCAAATAGCAACTTACAGCGATCCCGAATGGCTTGAGGACTCTGAAAATAAGTCACTCGTTTTTCCTGAACAACAGATGCCGACCTTGAGCCCTTCCCTCTCAAGCATCCCTCGCTTCATCCAAGAGTTTTTCAGCATAATTGGGCGGGAACTCACCTTGCTCCACATTCGTCTACAAAACTTAGCCTTCTTGACTCCAAACACGCCAGCCTCTTGCAGAGGCTCAGAAACCTAGAGGGCAACCCAACCCAAAGGACTACATCTTGCTTCCCCACTGCTGAAACCCCTGTAGGAGTGGGCTTTGAGGCAATTGTCCACAAAAGGACTGCGTCGGGGCATTTCGAGAAAAGACTGAGCTAAGCACTGGGTGAGGATCCCAGTAGGTAAGAAGTTTTGAGTCGGGGTAAATTTTGATGTCTTTGGTTAAGACGAGTATGGGATACTACACCTTGGTGGGCTAGACTTTGCCTACCCTGTGGCTTTAATCACTTCCTTGAGGGTTTGTCGGTTGTTATCCTAGACATGTCTTTAGCTCTCAAGCAGAATAAGCATAAATTACTAGTTGGCTCATTTTCGGCTAGACTGAGCCCCACAGCGGGCGATTCATGTAGGGAGGAGTGTGATGTTCACACGGTTGGCGGAACAGTACCGCAGCTATGTTCAAGATCTGGTGATGAGTTTGCAGGCTCTGGCCATTGTTTTGGAGAAGCGGGGCTATCCAGCTTCTTGCTACACCTGCGGTACTTCATTTGAAAGCGCCTCGTTTATGGTCAGTTTACGAGAGGGTCACCTGATTCGCTTTTTGGTTTCCGAATGCTCCATTAGCTGGACAGAAATGCGGGATGACCGGGAGCTCATGAAACTGGAAGGAGCAGAGGCGATTCGCCAACTGCAGGATTTGGCAGAGCTGATCAAAGATGAGTTGGTGGCTGCCGCTCCGGCTGAGGCTCTGGTAGCCAGCACCTGAAAAACAAGCCGTAAGTCTCTCGCCCCCAAGTCCCAAGCGATTGGACAACCG
>NZ_JANSJH010000129.1:0-5615 GCF_047462495.1 Synechococcus sp. H55.2
AGCTGTATCCAGCCTACCGGTTCCCTGGACCGCGTTTACTCTAGCTCAGATGGGGATCAAGTCGGGGCGGGGCTGGGATCCCAGCAGCTTTCTCAGCAACGAAGCTACAAAAAGCCCCATTTTGAACCAGAGCGTTGTCTTCCTCGGCTCTTATCCTCGATGATGGGCTGTGGCCGCTACCCCCCCCCCACCATGGATGAGCCGATCCCGCTGCTGGATTTGACGTTGCAATACCGCGCTCTGGCTGCCGACCTGCTGCCCCAGGTGGAGGCGTTGCTGGCCTCGGGGCAGTACATCGGCGGCGGGGCGGTGCGGCGCTTTGAGGAGCTCTTCTCCCAGTTTTTGGGCGGCGGGGATCTGGAGACTGTCGGCTGCAATTCCGGCACCGATGCTCTGGTGCTGGCTCTGCGGGCTTTGGGCATCCAAGCGGGCGATGAGGTCATCACCACTGCCTTTAGCTTTTTTGCCTCTGCCGAGGCCATCGACTTGGTGGGGGCGCGTCCGGTGTTTGTGGATGTGGATCCCTGTACTTTCAACCTGGATCCGCAGCTTCTGGAAAAGAGCATCTCCCCCTGCACCAGGGCGGTGGTGGTGGTGCATCTGTTCGGTCAGGCGGCCAACCTGACCGAGATTGTGGCCATTGCCCGCCGACATGGGCTGGCGGTGATAGAAGATTGCGCCCAGGCGGTGGGAGCTTGTTGGGGGGGCAGGCCGGTGGGCACCTGGGGCGATCTCGGCTGCTTCAGCTTTTTTCCCACCAAGAACTTGGGGGCAGCAGGGGATGGGGGGGCGGTGGTGACCCGGGATGCCCACTTGGCTCGCCAGGTGCGCATCCTCAAAGAACACGGCCAGACCCATCAATACCAGCACGAGTATATTGGCCTCAACAGCCGTCTGGATGCGCTGCAGGCGGTGATCCTGTCGGTTAAGTTGTCCCACCTGCGGGAGTGGAACTGGCGGCGACAGGGGATTGCCGAGTCCTATCACCGCCTGTTGCACGGGATCCCTGGCCTGATCCTGCCCCAGGTGGCGGTGGGGGGCAACTCGGTGTGGCACCAGTACACGGTGCGGGTGCCTGGCTCCCACCCAACCGACTCACGGCGGCGCGATGCTGTGCAACGGCAGTTGCAGGAGCGGGGCATTGCCAGCCGCGTTTACTACCCCATCCCCCTGCATCTGCAGCCGGTGTACCGCAAAAAGTTGGGGTACAAACCTGGGGATTTGCCCAATGCCGAACTCTGTGCCGCTCAAGTGTTGTCCCTGCCCTGTTTTCCTGAATTAACTCTCCGGCAGCAGGAGCGGGTGGCTGCAGCCATTGCCGAAATCTTGTCAGAAGAACCCTAGCGGCGCCGAACGCTGAGGAGGGAGCTCAGGTGTTATTGAAGCTCAGCCGAAGACTACCTCAACTATTTCCGTTATTTCAATGGTCTCCCCGACCAGGAGCTGTTTCTGCAAAGCTGCCATCGAAACAGCGCGTTCGTTTTCTGCGCCGCTTCCGCTTTACCCGCATCGGGGGTCGGTTTGTTGGGATCACCCTCTTGGTGAGTATTGCCGCCTTCAACACCGGCAACAATCCCCTATACCTGGTGCTGGGGATGCTGCTCAGCCTCATTCTCCTCAGCGGCCTCCTCTCCGACCTCACCCTCAAAGATCTAGAGGTGAGCCGGCAGTTGCCCAGCCGCATCTTTGCCGGCCAGCCGGTCTTGGTGGGGCTGACGCTGGTCAATCGCAAGCGACGCCTGCCCAGTTTTTCGCTGCAGGTGAGCGAACGCATCGAGGGGCTGAAGCGGGCAGATTGGCCTTCCAGCTATGTTTTGCGCCTGGATCCGGGCGCAAAGCTGGATACTTTCTATCAACACACCTTTTCAAGGCGAGGGGTGTGGCGGCTGCAGGGTTTTGAGATTGCCACCAGCTTTCCCTTTGAACTCTTCCGCAAGGCGGTGGAAATCGAGGACCCGCAGACGGTGATCGTGTTTCCTCGGCCTGCCCCTGTCCAAAACCTGGTGCTGTGGGAACAATTGAGCGGCGGCAGCCAGTTGCGCCCTCAGGCCGGCCAGGAGGGGGACTACCTTAGCCTGCGGCCCTATCGTCCCCAAGATGATGTGCGCTCGGTGCACTGGAAGATCTCCGCCAAACGGGATCAACTGGTTGTGCGGGAGCTGGAGCGCCCCCGTTCCCAGGCCATCGTCCTCTGCTTTGAAAATCGCTGGCAGCCGCGGGGAGAAAGCCCTGAAGCCCATCGCAACAAGCTGGAGCGAGCCGTAGAGCGCTGTGCCGGGATCCTCACCTATTTGATTCGAGAAGGCCACCCGGTGGCGCTGGCCACCTTACAGGAGCGAACTGCTTTTGGGGCGGATCTGGCCCACCAAGACCGGCTGTTAACTCTGTTGGCCCAACTAACCTTTGTCGGGGATCCCCAACTCAACTCTCAACTGAAAAGAGAGCCTGATCCCTCTGTCGGGTTTAACCTCACCCCCCACGATCGCTGTGTGCTGCTGGCCCATCCCGACCAGGATGGAAAATCTGCCCCGGGCTATCTCATCCACACAGGATTGCTATTGCAATTTATCCCAATCGAGTGAACTTCAGACCTATTTTGATAGCGGGATCCGTCGAGAGGCGTTTGGTAAAGCTTGAGCCGCGGATCCCTTTAAAGCTTTAGGTTGAACCGCTGGAAAAGTGTTGGTTCACTGCTCCAGCTTTTGGCGCAATTCTGGAATGGCCCGTCGCATTTGCCGATAGCCTTCTCGAATAATGGCATCTGCCTGGTGGAAATCGAAGATGCTGTATTGGCTGAGCTTAGGTTGTAACAGTAAGTCCGGTGGATGTTCGGCCAAAATGCTGTGGGTTACCATTTGCTCCATGATGTTCAAAGTTCTGCCGATAATGTCAAAAATGTTGGGGCCAGAAGGCTCGTCTGGAAACCATTGACTAATTTTTTCCTGGATCGCTTGTTGTAGAGATTGGTACCGTTTGCGGATGCGGGTGATGAAGCTGGTTTCCTCCTCGATCACCTCTCCTTCGACATTGAAGCGCCGGCGTCTTTGAAAAGTTTCTTCTACCTCCGTTTCCTCTACCTCCGGCTCCACATCCGCAGGATCCACGTGGTTGAGGTTGACCGCCAAGACAACCTCGGCGCCCATTTCCCGCACCACCCGTACCGGCACCGGGTTGACAATGCCCCCATCGCTGAGGTAGCGACCTTCGTGCTGAAAAGGAGTGAAAATGCCGGGGATGGAGATGCTGGCCCGCACCGCATCGGCCATTTTGCCGGACCGCAACAGCACCTCTTGGCCTGTAATCAAATCTGTAGCCACGCAACAAAAAGGGATCCCGGCCTCTTCAATGCACAGCTCTTGCAAATGTTCCGTCAGTAGCTCGTAGATTTTGTTGCCCTCCAGAAGGCCACAGGTGGGAAAGACTACATCAAATAAAGACAGGATCATCTTCCAGTTGAGCTCCCGCACAAAGTCCTCTAGCTCATCCAGTTCACCTGCGGCGTAAATGGCTCCGACGAAGGCGCCGATGCTCGTCCCGGCAATGTAATCGATCGGGATCCCGGCCTGTTCTAGCGCCCGGATCACGCCAATATGGGCCCATCCCCTCGCTCCGCCACTGCCCAGTGCCAAGCCCAGTTTTTTGCCCATGGTCGCTTGTTCAAAAAAAGCCCAAAAGATTCTAGTAATTCTAAACTTTTAGGTGCCTGCCCTTTGCCGCAGATCAGGCGGCAAATAGCTGCGTTCTCCCAAACTTTCCAGCAGGGGCCCATAGCGGTCGAACTTGACCACGCTGACCGAGGCAGCCAAAACCTCGATACGATCCCGGTAGCGGCCCAGGTCAATGCCCAGCAGGCTGCAGAGAAGAATCCGAATGGTGGCCTTGTGGGAGACGATCAAGACGTTGCCATCCGACCATTTTGCTTCGATCTCCGCCACAACCGGCAGGGCGCGGTTGGCAATTTGCACGGCGGTTTCGCCGCCTGGAGGAGCGTTCCAGGCCGGCTCGGTCATCCAGCGCCAGTAGGTTTCGGGATGGGCTTCGCGGGCCTCGGCGTGGGTTTTGCCCTCCCACTCACCGTAGTGGATTTCCCTCAAGCCCTCTCGAATCTGCATCTCCAACCCCGTCTTCTCTGCCAGCGGCCTGAGAGTAGCCAAGGTGCGCCGCATCGGGCTGACGTAGAGGGCCTGCCAAGGGATCCCGGCATAGGCGGCGGCAAAAGCTTCTGCCATCTGCTGGCCTTCGGGGGTGAGGTCGGGATCGAGGGCGCCACAAAAGCTACCGGAACGGCTGTAGGGGGTTTCCCCGTGTCTGAGTAGGTACAGTCTGAGGCTCATAGGAGAAGATTCCAGGGGAGTTAAACTCCGCTACTCTAGCTCCCCAACTTTAAGATCCCTTTATCCCCCCTCGGGGCGGTGGTTGGTGGTGGGGATGTAGATGCGGCTGCCGGCCCACTGCAGCTTTTCTCGCAAGGTGCGGAAGTAGGAGAGGTCTTTTTCTAGGATCATCAGCTTGGCCGGCAGGGGAGCCCGTTGAATTTGCACCCACTGGCCGGGGTTGACCGATTGAGCCAAGACACCATCAGTCCAGAGGCGGGTCAGCCCTTCCGGATCGGCAAGGGGCCAGATCTCCACCGTGGCCGTGCCGCTGATAACAATGGGCCGGCTGGACAAGCTGAGGGGACAAATGGGAGTGATGATGATGGCCTCAAAGGTAGGTTCCAGGATGGGGCCGTTGGCTGCCAAGGTGTAGCAGGTGGATCCCGTCGGCGTGGCCACCAGCACGCCATCTCCGTGGTACTGATCCAAAATCTCGCCATTGACTTCGATTTCCATGATGGCGGCGGGCAGGCGTTCCCGGTTGATGGGCTTGAGGCACATTTCGTTGAGGGCGTAGTAGACTTCGCTGACCGGGCGGCCCTGCCGCTTGCCCTCCCCAGGGATAGCTCCCTGCCCCAATTGCGCTTGCTCCCAAATCTGGGCCTGCAACATCATGCGGGCTTGCAGAACAAAGTCTCCCGCCTGGATGCGATCCCAGGGATCCTGGTGCAGCACCCGCTCCGACTGGGCCAAAAACCCCAGCCTGCCCCCCGACTGAATGGGCAAAATCGGGATCCCGTGCGGGGCCAGGTGGCGGGCTGCCGCCAACACCGACCCATCTCCCCCCAGCACCACCACCAGATCGATGGGATCCGAAGTGGCCTCCAAAAAGACCGGGTAGGGGTTGTGGTGCAAGCCGGTGGGAGCGGTCAGCACCGTAACGCCGCGCCGACGCAATTGCTCCGCACACAATTGACAGGCGGCTTTGCTCTCCCGATCCCCCTCCTTGTAGGCGATCACCACCAAGCCCAAGTCCATAAGCCCTCGCCCAGAGATCCCTTCCGATCATCCCTCTTGGGGCTGAAGGTTGCCCAGAAGGCCTCATTTCCCCAAGCATTTCCTTTTGCTTTTTTCACATTTACTGGGGATCCTTAAAAAAATCTCTAAATAGTCATTCCGAATAGCAGTAAAAAACGGCTCGTCGCGTCGTTATTGCTAGGCAGCGCTGCCGCAAACGCGCCGCTCCAACTCCCCTCTCCCTCTGGGAGAGGGGTTGGGGGTGGTCGCGTGAGCGGCGCG
>NZ_JANSJH010000130.1:0-3229 GCF_047462495.1 Synechococcus sp. H55.2
CCCAGCTCGCGCACGGCGGTATTGAGGATCTCGGCTTCGTCGAGAGAATCGCGCACGCGGTCGGTGATGCGTTTTAAGATGGCCTCAAATTGCAAAGCCCGCTCCAGCTCGGCGGTGCGCTGCTGCACCTTCTCCTCCAGCGTTTGGTTCAGGGCTTTTACCTGCTCGTAAAGCTGGGCTTGCTGCAAGGCAATGGCCAATTGCTCCGCTAGCTCTTGCAAAAGCCTGATCTCCCACTCCTGCCAAGGACGGCTGGCGCGGCAGTGCTGCGCCACCAAGAGGCCCCAGAGCTCCTCCCCCCGCCGAATGGGGATCACCAAGTTGGCCTGAGCCTGGAAAGATGCCAAAAGCTCCCGGTAGCAGGGATCCAAAGGGGCCGTGGCCACATTGTCGATGGCCTGCACAAAGCCCTGCTGGTACTTGCGATAGCAGGGATCCTGATGAAAGTAGGAATCCCACACGGAGCGGCCCAAGTGGCTGGGGCAGGGATCCAGGACGGACTCGGCGGCTACAAATCCCCCTATGCCCTCCTGCAACTGGTAGATCATCACCCGATCCACCTGGAGAAACTCTCGCACTTCCGCCGCCGTGGTTTGTAGGAGGGGCTGCAAGTCCAGCTTCTCGCGGATCCGGCGCAGCAGGGATCCCAGAAGTCTTTCTCGCTCTGCCTCTTGCAGCAGCAGATCCTGGGCTTCTTTGAGAGGGGTTATATCCACAGCAATGCCGCAAACGGCATAGGGATCCCCTTGCCAATCCCGCAGGGCAAACTTGGTGATCCACTTTTCTTGCTTTTTGCCGTCTCGACAAATGGTGCACTCATAGCTGATGGGAGCGGGAGACTGGATGGCTCTTTGATCTTCCTTGCGCAACTCCAGAGCTTCCTCTGGCGAGAAGAGCTCCGTATCGGCCTTGCCGAGAACTTCTTCTGGGAGTTTACCGTTTTTCTGCAGGTAAGCTTGATTGACCTGTAAGTAGCGGCCCTGCAAATCTTTAACAAAGATGGGAAAAGGGATCCCGTCGAGGATGGCCTTGAGACGGGCCTCGCTCTCTTGCAGGGCCAGCTCTGCCTCTTTTTGCTCGGTGATATCTTCTGTGATGCCGGCAATGCGGATCACTTCTTGCTGCTCATTGAAAATAGGTCGGCAGGAAGTTCGCAACCAGCGCACCCGACCATCTCGATGGCAAATGCGATAGGTAACCGGCTTCTCTCCTCGGATAACTTGAGCTACGGCTTGCAGAACCTGAGGCAGATCTTCGGGGTGGATCCTGTCTTTCCACAGATCCGGCTTCTGGTAAAACTCCTCCGGCGTGTATCCCCAGATCTGCTTGCACTGAGGGCTTTTGTATAGGGATTGACTGAGATCCGGAGAATAGATAAAAAAGGTCACTGGCACAGCTTCGGACATTTCCCGGAAGCGGGCTTCGCTTTCCCGCAGCGCCAGTTCCGCCTCTTTTTGCTGGGTAATGTCGCGGGTGCTGCAGACGATTCCTGCCACCGCAGGATCCTGCAAAAGGTCGGTACAGCGGCTCTCTAGCCATACCCAATGGCCATCCGCATGCTGTGCCCGATAGATAAAGCTGAGCGTTTCGCCAGGTCGAGCCTTGAGGTGTTCAAGAGCACTAGCAACAATCTGCCGATCTTCTGGGTGAACCCAATCCAAAGGTATAGGTTCTCCCTCCTCAAGACAACGACCTAAAATTTTTTCAGCAACCGGGCAATTGAAGGGATAGACCAAGCCTTGGGCATCGATCCAGCACAAAATGTCGTGGCTGTTGTTGAGAAAGGCGCGAAAGCGCTCCTGTTGCTCTTGCACCTGTTGTTCCAGCCGCTTTTGCTCGGTAATGTCCAAGGCAATGCCGAGGCACCCCAAACCTTTGGACTCATCCTGCAGCTTCACGGCCAGGCGATAGACATAGCGCTCTTGGCCTTGAATGATTTCCTTGCCCTCCACTTGGAAAATCCCTTGCCGCTCTAGGTCGGCTAGAGCTTGGGAAGTGAACTCCAGCCACTGGGGGTACTGCCGAGCCACCTCTTGCAGGGAAGTGCCCAGCAGGTCGCCAAACCAGGCACGGTCGGTGGCATTTTGCAAAATCAGCACCCCCTGGGGATCCCTGGCCCATATGGCTGCCGGCAGGGCGTCCAAGAGGGCTTGCAATTGGGCTTCCCGCAGCCGCAGATTGTCTTCCAGTTGCTTCTGCTTGGTGATGTCTCGGCCGACCCCGCGAATAAACTGCAGCCGGCCCCGCCGGTCGAAGATGCCCTGGTTGATCCACTCAAACCACCGCACCTGTCCCGCCGCGTCCACCATCCTATCAACCCTCGTGAAAGTGGGCTGCTGAGGGGTGAGCTGGGCTATCTGCTGCCGCACCTGCTCTTGCTCCTCTGGCAACAAGGCCTCGATCCAGCGCCGGCCCCGCCAATTGCCAAAAACCCTCTGGCAGACTTCGTTACACTCCACCAATGTCGTATCGGGCCGCGCCAGGGTGACGATGTCGGGAAAACCAACCTGGGCCTGATGCAGCCGTCGCCTTTGCCAGAAGACAAGCGCCAGGAAAGAGGCTGCCCACAAAAGCAGCCACGGCCAGTTGCGCAAAGCATCCCTGACGACTAGGCTAACGGTTTCTAGAGTCTCCTCAGGAATAGTCATGACGGCTTAGCATTGCCGAAATTCTGTTCTGTGAAGGTTCGCAAAAGCACCTATCCAAATTCACACCCATTCTCGACAGCTTTCCAAGGATTGCCAAGTACTGCAATCAACAGCTTATGAGGAAACCTCACGGGTTCATATAGGCCTGAATCCAGCCTGCCAGCCGCTGCGCCAAGGCAAGGGCTTCCGGCTCGCCTTTTTTGATCGCCGATTGGCTACTGAAACAAGCGATCACTTCTTCAAGCTCTTGTTCAAAAACCTGGGGACGGAACTGCAACCGCACCTGAGCTTGTAGCTGAAAGCTTTCCTGTGCTTCTTTATCCAAGATCTCTTGTCCCAGCCGCTGCAGCCGCACCCCTTGCAATTGGGCGAGAGGATAAGAGAAGACCTGCTGCCGCCAGATCCCCCAAGGGCCACCCAGCCGGGTCAGGGTCACCCGCTGCCGCTCCCGATCCACACTCAAGATCTGCCCCAGCCCCCAAGGGATCCCAATCCCCAGGCCCGCTGCTACAGCCAGTAGCCCCAGCAGAGGGGAAGGCTGCCAGAGCTGGGATCCCAGCGCCAACAACCCCAGCCCCGCC
>NZ_JANSJH010000130.1:3329-5481 GCF_047462495.1 Synechococcus sp. H55.2
TCTTGTTCCAAAACCTCGATTATCATGACCTCCGCAGTCAGCATGAGGGATCCCCTTATCCAGGATCCACCAGGGATCCCATAAACAGCACAGTTTGCGCCTCGGGGTTGTCGCCGGATCTAGAAGCGACAATGGCAAACCAGAAAGGTCGATCCGCTACGAATTGGAAGGGCTCCTGCCGGTCGCTGGCGGTGCGGGAGACGATTACCCCGGTGGCAGCAGCCGCCTCGGATCCCTTTTCATCCACTTCGATGGCCGCCTTGTGCAAGACTCTGCTGACCTGCGTCGGCTCTGAGGTCATCTGGCTGAAATCGGCCCGGCGAGAAAAGGCGATCCCCATACCCAACTGCTGCAAAGCCGGCACCAGATCGGTTGCGTAGGCCAGCTTAAACTTGGGGATCCGCACCGAGCCGGGGCGGGTGGGCAGGGATCCCGTCCATTCTTGCCAAGTTTCTGGGCTGAGCTCCTGTTGCAGGGTTGCCAAGCTCACCCCTGGTTTGGGCAGCAGGATCAGCAGGGCCAGCTCCCCTTCCCCATAGGGCAGGCGCACCACCTGGAGCTGCTCGGTCTCCCGGTAGCCGTAGCGACCGGATTGGGCCATCAGCGGCACTTGGACACGGCGGCCATCAGCTCGGGTGAAGGGCTGGGGCTTGGTCAGGGCCGGATCGAAGGGCTGGGTCCACTCTCCCTTGAAATGGATGGCGTTGAGCAAAACCATCACGTCCTCGCGGCTGAGGCGATCCACGATGCGGTCGATCTGGCCCTGGGTGCGCTCGGCTACCCAACGGTTAATCGCCTGCACCGTCTGGCGGGATCCCAGCTCCACCCGATTGACCACCGCTTGGTAATAGGTAGCCAGCGCCTGCAAAAAGGGAGGCCGCAGGGTGAGGGTTTGATCGACCCAAAGGCCGTTGGCCACTTGCACCTGGATCGGCCCTTCTGCTTGGGATCGCTCCACCAGCCAGCGCGCCATCTGGGCGTTGGTCCAGTTCAACTCATTGAGGGAGAGTTCTTGGGCCTCCAGCACCTCGGCCATGGCCGCTTGGGTCTCTCCAGCGGCGCCGTTGTACAGCATGCTCAGGGCCAGGCGAAGGCTCAAGGGGGAGAAAAAGAGGTTCTCTTGCGGCTGCTGCTGGAGTAGGTGAGCGAATAGCTTTAGCGCAAAGCGACTTTGGGCTTGTTGGGCCACAGCCTCTTCTCCATACCCTTCCCCATAGGTCACGGTCGGCTCAAACGGGATCCGCACCGGGGTTTCCCCGTGCGTGGGCCAGAGACCCAAAAGCAATAGGCCAAACAGAGCCAGAAGCGGGATCCGGCTCACCGAGGATATATTCAAAAGGTCTTTCATTGGGTCTCTCCTGGCCGGGTGGGGAACGATAGATAGACTCTATAGGCTATGGTATCGGGTTGGGGGTGGATGGCTCTTGCCCAGGCCGGCCATTGCGGCTGCGCTTGAGGTGAGATCGACAGGCCAAAGCCCGCAGGAGATCCCGGCAAACTTGCCGCGGATCCCCTCCCTCTTCAGTCCAGAGAGCAGGGTAGGATCAAGCCTGCACAGCTCAGCAGGAGAAAGGGATGAGTTGGTGGGCAAGAGAGCGCCAGGCTGTCACAGCGAGCGGGATCGCCTTGGGCCTGGCTCTGCTGCTGGGATGTACTGCTGGAGGAGAAGCCCAGGAGACGGCAGCCGTTGCCAGCTCGACCCCGGCCAAAGGGCAGCCCCAGCACCTGCCGGTGGAAGCGGAAGTAACCATTGCCGGCAAGCGCTTTGAGCTGGAAGTGGCCCGCACCCCCGAGCAACAGCGGCTGGGCCTGATGTTTCGCACCGATTTGCCGCCTGATCGCGGCATGTGGTTTCCCTTCGACCCGCCCCAGCCGGCTGCCTTCTGGATGTTCAACACGCCGCTTAACCTGGACATTATCTTTCTCCGCCAAGGTCAGGTGGTGTACATCGCTGCCGATGTGCCCGGTTGCCCCGCCCAACCCTGCCCCGTCTATGGGCCACCCTCTGACCAGTTGGTAGATGGCGTGCTGGAGTTCCGCGGCGGGACGGCTGCAGCCCTGGGCTTGCAAGTGGGAGACGCTGTAGAGATCCGCAAGCTTCCGCCCCCCACCCCTTGATCTCTCTCCCCCCTCTCCCTCAGGGAGAGGGGCC
>NZ_JANSJH010000131.1:0-1870 GCF_047462495.1 Synechococcus sp. H55.2
GGCGGCGTGGGGGCGCGGGCGTGTGGGCCGGGGTGGGGTGTGTGGGGGGGTGGGGGCGGTCGCGTGCGCGGCGCGGAGCGCTTGGGCACCTCAGGGAGAGGGGCCGGGGGTGAGGGCTTGAGCGGCGCAGAGTTCCCAGAGCGTCAAAGATTGGGATCCTTGAGTTGGACGGGGAAATGAGCGGGTATAAACTCCAGCAATTGGTTTATCGTATGGACATCCCTGCCCAAGCTGCTTCTTCGCTGCACCTGCAAACCTATGGCCCCCGATCTCACCAATCGCATTTTGGGTGGCCGCTACCAACTGATTCAAGAAATCGGTGGCGGCGGCATGGGATCCGTCTTCCGCGCTTTGGACTTGCACAACAACCGCCAAGAGGTGGCTGTTAAGATCCTGCATGCCCCTATGCTGCTGAGCCGGGGTGACGCCCAGACCGATCTGCGTCGCCGCTTTGCCGAAGAGATCCGCGTCAGCACCCTTCTGGGCCAGCATCCCCGCATCGTCAAAGTCTTGGATCACGGCCAAGAGGGGGAGCAGGCCTACTTGGTGATGGAGTACCTCAAGGGGCAGGATCTGGGCAAGCTGATTCGAGAAAAAGGGGCTCTGCCGCTCCGGCAAGCCCTTCGGCTGGCCCTGCAGGCCTGTGAGGGGCTGCACTTTGCTCATACATTTCAAGCCAAGGTCGAGGGCCGTGAGATTCGGGGCGTCATTCACCGCGACATCAAGCCCAGCAACCTGTTTGTTGAGCGGGTTTTTCGAGATGGCCAGCTCACGTCGCAACTGAAAATCCTCGACTTCGGCGTAGCCAAAACCTTGGCTGATCACACCCTTAGCCTGGGCACCCAAAAAGGGGGTGGATTTATCGGCACCGCTCGTTACGCCTCTCCCGAACAGATACGGGGCAAGTCTCTGGATGCCCGCTCAGACATTTACTCCCTGGGGGTGGTGCTCTACGAGATGCTGACGGGATCCATGCCCTTTCAATTGGAAACCGACTCTCTGCACAGTTGGATCCACGCCCATTGCTACGAAAGCCCCCTTGAGATCAACCCGGAGACAACCCCGCAGCCGATCCCGCCCGCCTTGGCAGCAGTGGTGATGGATTGCCTCAAGAAAAACCCCGACGAGCGGCCGCAGACGATGCAGGAGCTAGGGGAGCGGCTGCTGCAAGCCTATGAGCTGACGGTAGCCACTCAACTCTCCAGCAGCCAGGCCAGTACCGTGATTCTTCCCACCGGCGGTGCCAAGGCTCAAAACGAGGCTCCATCCTCTTCCGATCCCAGGCTGCCGCTCGCAACCACCGGCAATACAGGATCGACTGCTGGAGCCTTTGAAGATATCCGCGATGAGGATCTGGATCTCATTGAAGATGAGCCGGTCTCTCCCCCAGGTGCAGGGATCCCCTACTACGTCGCCGGGCAGGAACCTCTCCCCTCAGATACCTCGGCAGAAGCTGCACCGGATCCCTCCTCTCAAGCTGCAGGCGAAACTCCCAAAACCCCCTCTACAGTCATCCCAGCCAGCAACACCCGCCCGGCTACTCCCCCTCAGGATCTCCCCGTCCCACCACGAACGGATACTCCCCGCACCCGCCCTCTGCCGCAAGCTGCCCCCCCAACGGTTCTCCAGCCTTCTGGCAGCAGCCTGAAGTGGGTCTTGGCTGGGGGAGGCGCTGTGGCTTTGTTGGCCGCCTTTTGGCTCTGGCCGCGCCCAGCAACCCGCGATACCCAGGAAGAGCCGGAGCCGATCCCTACCGCCGCAGTCACCCCAACACCTACCCTCGAGCCCGCCCCCACTCCGGTGGCGACACTTACTCCAACTCCGGCACCAACACCCACTCCCACTCCGGTGGCAACGCCTACTCCAACTC
>NZ_JANSJH010000131.1:1970-5464 GCF_047462495.1 Synechococcus sp. H55.2
CGGCACCAACACCCACTCCCGCTCCGGTGGCGACGCCTACTCGAACTCCGGCACCAACACCCACTCCCGCTCCGGTGGCGACGCCTACTCGAACTCCGGCACCGACACCTACTCCCACTCCAGTAGCAACGCCTACTCGAACTCCAGTACTGCCACCCACTCCCACTCCGGTGCCAACACCAACGCTTACCCCTATCCCTCGATTGACGCCGCTTGTTCCTCGTGCTCCTACCCCTACCCCAACTCCACCTCCGCCGCCCACCTCGACACCGGCCCCAGCAACACCAACGCCTGCGGCAGAGCTTGCCTTGAGCGGCCAGTGGCTCTACGAGGGAGGATCCTTTGTCTGGCAGGGATCCCTGTGTAAGGTTAATGTTGCAACCGGTATCCAGGAAACCGTCTCCATTCGTCAAGACGGCAACCAGATCAGCGTTTCCTCTCCCGGTTTTGCGGAGCGCAGTGGCCAGCTCATCCGCAACCAACTTTCTGTCAGCGGCAAGATAGGGGGCAGCGGTACCCCAACCATCACGTGGAGTGGCACTGTCAGCGCCGACGGGCGCTCCATTCGTGGCACGGCCACCTGTGGCAGCGCCAGCTTTGCCATCAGGCTCACTCGCCAGAGTTAAATACCCACGCCGCCACCTCGGTCACCGCCACCGCCGTTCTCCGGATCCTCCGGCTTCTGTTGCAAGGGAGGGAGAGGAGGAGGGGTGGCAAACGTTTCGCTCACCACCTGGAGGGTATATGGCCCTCGCCCAGGACTACCTGGCCCAGCGGTTGGGGAAGCATTTTGCGCCCAGTAACTTTGCACCTGGATCAAGTAGCAGCGGTCTTGCCGCACCGGGATCGTGAGCTGGGAGGTGGTAAAGTTGCCAGGAGCAGCATCATCGTTAACAAAAAGGACATTCCGATCCAAATTTCTACCGGTATCAAAGGCACCGATGACCAACAGCGGATCGAAAACCGGGCTGGTCAGCCGGATGGTAACTCCGGTAACGTTGGCTGCAGAAGGAAAGTAGAGAAATCCATCTGAGTAAAAGGTGAAGGTGCCAGGAGGCGGTGGAACTTCCCGGGCATTTTGAACCTCGCCAGCGCTATCGAAGTAGAACTCCAAAAGGCTATTCGGCCCCAAGGTTCCGCTGCGGCTATCTCCTTGGCGGCGCAGGCCAATTGATGCGAAAAACTCTGGGCTAAAGGCTTGCTCGCAAACATTGACCAGAGGCGGCACCGTCCCCCCACCCCCCCCACAGCCTGCCAGGAGGACAGTCGAGGCCAGAAGGCCCCAGAAAAACCGCACCTGGGATCCAGAAACCTTCAACGCTGACAATGACATAGACACTCCCCCGGCCACCGGATCGCTAACGTTCCTCTGGATCCAGATTAGGATGATTTGAGCAATTCGCACAAAATGAAGATCACTGACAGCCTTGCCCTACGTTCAGCACGGATGGCCTATCTCACTGCCCAGCTCGAGAAGGGCACGGCGGAACCATCGAGCCAGTCTTGTACCCATTTGCGGGAAGGGATCCGGAGCAAAGCCCTCTACTTGGGGTGAGCTAACCATAACCACTGCTGGCGTAGCGCTTCCTGGTGAGCAAGAAATGGGCCAGAGCTGCCACGCAGTCTCGATCCTCAAAAAGCAGGTCGCGCCGCTGTTGGATCTGCTGGGAGATTTGCTGCCGAAATTGGGGATCCGTTCCCAGTTGGACAGCCAACTCTTCGTAGCGCTGGAGGTCTTGGGCAATTAAGAGATCAAGGCCCATCCTTTTGAGAATGGCATAGGTGTGCCGGCCCCGCAGGAACCGGCCAGGGCAGGTCACTACAGGCAAGCCGGCAGCAACGGCTTCCAAGGTGGTGATCCCGCCCGACCAGCCGTAGGAATCCAGCATAATATCGGCGCAGCGGTTGAGATCCAAGTAGTCTTGATGATCCAGTTGGGGCAAGATCAAGCAGTGGTCTTCCGCAGAAAGGCCATAGGCGGAGAAAGTTCGGGAAAGACGCTGCCAAAAGTGTTGGGCAATGGCAGCATTGGGCAACGCCAAGAAGACAAATTGAGCGTTGGGCACTCGCTGGGCAATGGCGGCAAAAAGATAGTCATATTGGGGCAGATACTTGCCCAGGTATTGACAGGTAAGATAAACTACTGCGTCTTGGCGCAGGCCAAAATCCCCACGATGACGCTTTTGCTGAGGTAAAACGGGCTTTTCAAAACAAGTACCCAGGCGGGGCAGCCGAATTAGGGTTTCGCTGTAGTGAGCCTGCCCATCTTCGGGCTCCATCAGGTCGCTGGAGAGGAAGTAGTCGATGGTTGAAAGTCCGGAAGTTACAGGATGAGCCCAGGTGGAGCATTGCACTGGGGCTAGCCGCAGAGATGCCAGTTGCAAAATTAGGGGAGAAAGGCCAATTTCCAGATACACCAAAACATCGAGCTGATCCTGCAGAATTTGACGGGCGGCGTCTTCAAAGCCAGTGGGAATGTGGCGAAATACATCCGCATACTGGCGATATTGCTCTGTCATGAAGTCGGTTCTGGGATCCAAATGGTAGGCAAACACCAGAAAAGGCCACTGGGAGCTCGCCTTTAAGTACTTCACCCACCCTAAAGAAAGACGGCTGTAGGAGCAGGCGCGCATCGAGGCCGAGACAAAGCCAACGCGAATGGGATCCCCTGGTTGCCGGGGAAGAGAGTGCCAATTGGGGTAGCAAGATTTCACGATGCGCTGCACAAACTGAGCGTATTTTTTCTGCAGCTCCAGGTCGTCGCAGCCCTGGTACTGCAGATGGTGGGGCGTTCCCCAGCTTGACCCTAAAAAGGCAAGCCGCCGCTGCTCTTGGGTGTCCAAGGGCGTCTCCTCAATGAGGCGATCCAGGTGTTCTACAAAGCGAGAGCGAAATCTATGCAGCTCTTCCTCATCCTGATAGAGGGCGGGCAAATAGAGATGGTAAAGCCAGCGAGCTACCACCAAATTGGGATCCAAAGTCCACGCCTTTTCCAGGTGAGCCAGAGCCGCGCTGTGTTCCCCTTGCTCACGATGGGCCATTCCCAGATAAAAATGCACCTCAGCCCAAGGGATCCCTGCTGCCGGATCTGGATTTTCTAACAAGGAGCTAAGCAAAGGGATCGCTTCTTGATGGCGGCGTAGGTTAACAAGAATCTTGCCGGCTTGCAAAGCAGAAAGGTAAGCCTTGGGATTGAGGCTCAGGCTCTGCCAATAGCAAGATAGCGCCTTTTCCAGTTGCCCCAAAGATTCATAGACAACGCCCAGGTTGTGATGATAGAGGGCTACGCAGGGATCGAGCGCAATGGCCTCGGCAATCAAAGCAGCCGCCCATTCCCCCTCTCCCTTGGCCTGGGCCACCGTCCCCAGCAGGTGCAGGGCATCAGCTTGATCCGGAAACTCCGCCAGAATTTCTAAGTAGATGGCTTCTGCGGTTTGCAAGTCGCCAGACTGCTGGGCCTGGATCCCGGCCAGGAGCTTATCCGTGGGGGTGAG
>NZ_JANSJH010000132.1:0-5363 GCF_047462495.1 Synechococcus sp. H55.2
AACCCATTCCAGACAAGTTCGACCAACCCAAGCGCTCCGCGCCGCCGACGCGACCACCCCCAGGCCCCTCACCCCCGGCCCCTCTCCCAGAGGGAGAGGGGTGGGAACATAGCAAGGAGCAGCTTCTCTGCTATTGGAAATGGCCGTAGATGCAAAAGCACTCAGAGCAAGGCAGGTCGGGGCAGAATCGGTTTTGGCAACAGCCCATGCACACCTTTCACGGGAGTGTTTACCACCTGCGTGATGTGAAAGTGGCGTAGCGACACTATCTTTCATCCATCCTGTCTTGAAAAGCTGCAGACAGGGATCCCCATTTGCAAGGCTGAGTGTAGAACTTGCGCCCATGGCGCAAGAGACAGCTGCAATTTTCCCGGAGACTTGCATACTGGGTTAAAGGATGTTGTCGGCGCTGCCAACTGTGACTGCGGGTGTCCTCTCCACCACCGTCCGGGATCCCGACTGGGATGTGGAGCTCAAGGGGCTCCGCAAGCGCTTTGGCGACTTTGTGGCCCTCGACGGCATCGACTTGCAGATTCGGCGAGGCGAGTTTTTTGGCCTATTGGGCCCTTCTGGCTGTGGCAAGACCACCCTGCTGCGCATCATCGCCGGCCTGGAGATGGCTGACGTCGGGGAAGTGGTGATCCGGGGGCGCCCGGTGGGCCACCTGCCCGCCCACAAGCGCAACGTCAACACCGTGTTTCAGAGCTACGCCCTTTTCCCCTTCCTGACCGTGGAGGAAAACGTCGCCTTTGGCCTGCGCAGGCGGGGGGTGCGAGGGGAGGCCCTGCACAAGCGGGTGGCCGCTGCCCTGGAATTGGTGGAGATCGGGGATCTGGCCAAGCGCAAGCCCCAGGAGCTCTCCGGTGGGCAGCAGCAGCGGGTGGCCCTGGCCCGCGCCTTGGTCAATGAGCCAGAGGTGCTGCTATTGGATGAGCCGCTCTCGGCGTTGGATGCCAAGTTGCGCAAGCAGCTTCAGGTGCAGTTGTGCGAGCTGCAGCGGCGGCTGGGCATGACGTTTATTTTTGTTACCCACGACCAGGAGGAGGCGTTGGTTACCAGCGACCGGGTGGCGGTGATGCGGGCCGGACGCATTGAGCAAGTTGGCCCCATTGACGAGGTGTACGAGCGGCCGGCAACCGCCTTTGTGGCGGACTTTTTGGGGGCCAGCAACCTCATCGAAGGGATCGCCTGTGGCACCGACTGCGTGGATACGCCCCTAGGCAAGCTCAAGGTGCCCGGGATCCAGCCCAACTTGGAGCCGGTGCAGTTGGCCATCCGCCCAGAAAAGATTCAGCTTTCCCGTAGCGGCTGGGATCTGCTGCCCAACCAAGTGCCGGTGCGGGTGGAAAACCTCATCTACACCGGGGCGGAGAACCAGTACTTGCTGCAGACGGCCAATGGACAGCAGCTCAAGGCCACCGCCCTCAACACGGATATTGAGGAGGCGGGGTTTGAGATCGGCGAGGCGCTGGTGGCCCACCTGCCCCCCAAGAGCCTGGTGCGCCTGCGGCCGGATCCCCGGCAGGAGGATCCCCCATGCTGAGATGGCCAGGGATCCCTTCTTCTGGCCAGCGTGCCCAGGTGCGCGCCGGGGAATTGCTCTCCCCCTGGCAGGAGCTGCTGCGCAGCCTCATCTTTGCCGGGCCGGGGGTGCTATGGGTGGTGCTGTTTTTGGTGCTGCCGGGAGTGTTGCTGCTGGTTTGCAGCTTTCTCAGCCGCGGCCAGTTTGGCGAGGTGGGACTGCCTCTGACGCTGGCCAACTACCTGCGCATTCTCGGCTACGGCCCCCTGGGCTGGACGCCCATCTACTGGCAGATCTTGGGCCGCAGCCTGCTGGTGGCGGCCGTCACCACCTTCTTTTGTGTGCTCCTGGCCTATCCCCTGGCTTTCTTTATTGTCGCCCACCCGCCCCGACAGCGGGATCTATTGCTGACGCTGGTGGTGGTGCCGTTTTGGACGAACCTGGTGATTCGCACCTACGCCTGGATGGTGGTGTTGGCGCCAGAAGGGTGGCTGGCCCGCCTGGCCGCCTGGCTGGGCTGGATCCCGCCCCAGACGGCTCTCTACCCCAGTTGGCTGGCCGTGTACCTGGGCATGGTCTACACCTTTTTGCCTTACATGGCCTTGCCCCTGTACACAGCAGTGGAGCGCATCGACTGGCGCCTGGCGGAGGCGGCGCGGGATCTCTACGCCAACGGCTGGCAGGTCTTCTGGTGGGTGCTTTTTCCCCAAACGCTGCCGGGGCTGGCGGCGGGCTTGATTTTGGTGGCCATCCCAGCGCTGGGTATGTTCGTGGTACCGGACTTGCTGGGGGGCAGCAAAACCTTGTTGATCGGCAATGTCATCCAGATGCAGTTTGGCGCCAGCCTGGACTACCCCTTTGGAGCGGCCCTTAGCTTTTTGGTTACCGGCCTGAGCCTGGGCTTGCTCTATGCCTACAGCCGCTATGCTGGCAGCCGCGGCCTAGAAGAGTTGATCTGAGGCATTGCCATGAGCTTTCAGCAGGGCGGCCAGTTGCTTGCGCATCAGGATCCCGGGTTTGTCGGTAAACATATGCTGCTCGGCGCTGAGGTCGAGAGGGACATCGGGATCCGTAGTTTCCAGAATGGCCCTGTCTTCCAAAGTTACAGCCCGGTCGAAGCGGACTACCTCTGAGGCTGGAGCATCCGCTTCCGTGTCGTTGCGCAGGCAAAACTGCACCACTTGCGAGGCCCGGTCGTTGATGGGGGTGGGGATGTTGACGATAACATGGCTGCGGCCATTGGGGTAGCGGATGTGAAGGTGGTTGGTGAAGGGCAGGTACCAGGTGGAAGTGGTGGTGCGCTCGGTTTTGGCAAGGGGAATGCCCAGGTTTTTTTGTTGCAGCTCTGGGTTGGCCACACCGACCACCAGACGGGTACGGATGCCGTAGTCCAGCTCCTCGATCTCGAGATGACTGGGTACCAGGTTGTCTAGGCTGCCAAAGGTGTTTTGATGCACAAAGCTGAAGTGGGCAGCATCGAACTCGTTCTCGCAGATGCGCAAACTGGCGCATTCCCAACGTTCGTAAAACTCGTGGATGAGCCGGTAGCTGGGATCCTCTGCCTCTGGAATGACCGGGATGTCTCGCAGGGGTTGAGGATCCAAACAAACCCAGGCATAGCCGTAACGGGCCTGGCAGAGATAGGCGGGAATGCGGTAGCCCTCCGGAATGCGCGCGCGAGCCGGCAACTGCGGCACCTTGACGCAGGCACCTGTGCCATCAAACTCCCAGCCGTGGTAGGGGCAGCGAATGTGGCCATCGCAGACAATCCCCTTGGAGAGTTGGGCCGAACGATGACAGCAGCGGTCGGCAGCAGCTTGGGGCTGCCCGGCTTGATCCAACCAGAGGACGATCTTTTCTCCCAGCAGCTCAAAGGGTTGCGGGGATCCCTGCTCCAGTAGGCTGAGGGGCATCACCGGGTACCAAAAGCGCCGAAAGACAGGATGCTGAGTAACCAACATGGCTGAAAATCCCCAGGGTGGGTGTGGGATCCTGGCTAGCAAATTGGCCGATTGGGTTCCGTAGCCTCTGCCACAATCCCGTTTGCGGATCCCCCAGCCGAAAAGAGGGAGTTGGGGTTGCTACCAAGCCTCTTCCCCAGGGATCCCGCTGCTCCGGGAAAATTAACTCTCGGGACTTCTGGTAGCTTGAGAATACCGGCTTTGCGTTCAACTCGAGGGATCCCTTGACCCAAACTCTGCCTTCTCAGGCTTCTGCCCAGCCCAAGTTCTCTGCCGTGTCTTCCCCCCCGGCTACTTGGGATGTGATTGTCGTTGGTGCTGGGATCGGCGGGCTGGTGGCGGCCACCCAGTTGGCGGCCAAGGGCTACCAGGTGTTGGTGTTGGAAAAATACCTCATCCCCGGCGGTAGCGCTGGCTACTTCGAGCGTCCGGATCCCAACGGCAACGGGATCTACCGCTTCGATGTCGGGGCTTCCATGATCTTTGGCCTGGGCACTCAAGGTACCACCAACTTGCTCACCCGCGCCCTGGCTGCTGTGGGCCAGTCTTTGGAATCCATCCCCGACCCGGTGCAGATTGCCTACCACCTGCCCCAGGGGCTCAGCCCCTGCGTGCACCGGGACTACGAGCAGTTTTTGCAGGAGCTAGCCAGCTATTTCCCTCAAGAAGCGGGCAGCATCCGCCGCTTCTACGACAGCTTCTGGCCCATTTTCAACAGCCTCAACGCCATGGAGCTCCTCTCTTTGGAGGAGTGGGGCTATCTCTGGCGCTCTTTTGTCGGCAACCCCCGCGCCTGCCTGACCTTGGCCCGCTACTTGCCGGTGAATGTGGGCCAGGTGGCACGGCGCCACCTACGGGATCCGGCGCTGCGGCGCTTTGTGGATATGGAGTGCTACTGCTGGTCGGTGGTGCCGGCAGATCGCACGCCCATGATCAATGCCGGCATGGTGTTTTGTGATCGCCACTACGGCGGCGTCAACTACCCCAAGGGAGGGGTGGGGCAGATTGCCCAGAAGTTGGCCCAAGGCCTAGAGGCCTGTGGGGGGCAAATCCGCTACGGGGCGCCGGTGCGGCGGATTTTGGAAGAACGGGGCCGCGCCGTGGGCGTCGAGCTCTCCAGAGGGGAAAAGCTCTTTGCCCGCAAGATCATCTCCAATGCCACCCGCTGGGATACCTTTGAGCGCCTCTGGCCGGGATCCCTGCCGGCGGCGGAGCGGCGCTGGCAAAGCCGCTACCAACAGTCTCCCAGTTTCTTAAGCTTGCACCTAGGGGTGCGAGCTGAGGCCCTGGCCGGCGAGCGCTACTGTCACCACATTCTTCTAGAAGATTGGCAAGACCTGGAGGCGGAGCAGGGCACGATCTTCGTCTCTATCCCCACCCTCTTGGATCCGGAGCTGGCCCCGCCGGGCCGCCACATTGTTCACGCTTTTACCCCCAGTTGGATGCAAACCTGGCAGGGCTTGGGCCCGGAGCAGTACCGGCAGCAAAAACAAGCGGCGGCCAAACGCCTTATCCACCGCCTGGAGGCCCTCTGGCCAGAGCTGGGATCCCACATCGAGCTGCTGGAGGTGGGCACTCCCCGCACCCACCGCCGCTTCTTGGGCCGCGTCGACGGCACCTACGGCCCCATCCCTCGCGGCACTCCCTGGGGCCTCTTGGGCATGCCCTTCAACCGCACCGCCATTCCCAACCTCTACTGCGTGGGCGATAGCACCTTCCCCGGTCAAGGCCTCAACGCCGTCGCCTTCTCCGGGTTTGCCTGCGCCCACCGGGTAGATGTAGACCTTTCCAATTCCTAAGGAAAATCATCGGAATTGCACAGCACTGACCACAAACTTAGCCACGTGCTCAACGCCTTACGGCAATCAAAGGAAAATCAT
>NZ_JANSJH010000133.1:2500-5273 GCF_047462495.1 Synechococcus sp. H55.2
GGTTCTTTTCACCTTTCCCTCACGGTACTGGTTCACTATCGGTCACGCAGGAGTATTTAGCCTTACGAGATGGTTCTCGCCGATTCACACGGGATTTCACCTGCCCCATGCTACTCGGGATGCGACCGGCGCCTTCCGGCTTTCGGCTACAGGACTTTCACCTTCTTTGGTGCAGCATTCCAACTGCTTCGCCTAGCCTTCCGGCTACCTTTTGGTCGTCCCACAACCCCGCCCAGCCGTAGCTGGACGGTTTAGGCTCTTTCCCGTTCGCTCGCCGCTACTGAGGAAATCACATTTGTTTTCTTTTCCTACGGCTACTAAGATGTTTCAGTTCGCCGCGTTCGCCCCCTTGGCCTATGGATTCAGCCAAGAGTGACAAGGCTTGCACCTTGCCGGGTTGCCCCATTCGGGCATCTGCGGATCACCGCCTTTGTCCAGCTCCCCGCAGCGTTTCGTCGGTAACACGCCCTTCCTCGCCTCTGCGTGCCTAGGTATCCACCGTGCGCCCTTAACTGACTTGACCACAACCACAAACATCGGTGTTCTACCTGCTTCATGCTTCCACTTTCGGAAGCATGACGCTCTCTTGCTATGCAGTTTTCAAAGTGCTGGCCGGTTCAACCCGGCTAAAGACCTGAGCCCACGCTCAACCCTTTAGCCCGATTGTTCACCTCTTCTTCCCCTCAAGGGCAGCCCTCAAATGGTGGAGGTAAGCGGACTCGAACCGCTGGCTTCTGCCGTGCAAAGGCAGCGCTCTACCTACTGAGCTATACCCCCAATCCAGGGCAACCCACTCCCGCTCCCGTCGCCTCACCTCAACCGTCATCCTCAGACTGCTGGGGCCTTGCTGGGGTGACAGTGGGCCATCCTGGACTCGAACCAGGGACCTCACCCTTATCAGGGGTGCGCTCTAACCACCTGAGCTAATAGCCCGCCCCACCAGAACCGTGGTCAACCCTCGCCTCAACCCCGACCAACCTGGGATAACACTTGGACTGCCTACTCGTCTTGAGTGCTTTCGGCTCCGTCCCCAGTAGGTCTCCCTAAAAGGAGGTGATCCAGCCGCACCTTCCGGTACGGCTACCTTGTTACGACTTCACCCCAGTCACCAGCCCTGCCTTCGGCGGGTGCTCCGACTTCGGGCATGGCCAGCTCCCATGGTGTGACGGGCGGTGTGTACAAGGCCCGGGAACGTATTCACCGCAGCATGCTGATCTGCGATTACTAGCGATTCCGCCTTCACGCAGGCGAGTTGCAGCCTGCGATCTGAACTGAGACGCGGTTTTTGGGATTGGCTCCCGCTCGCGCGTTCGCTGCCCTCTGTCCGCGCCATTGTAGCACGTGTGTAGCCCAGAGCGTAAGGGGCATGCTGACTTGACGTCATCCTCACCTTCCTCCGGTTTGTCACCGGCAGTCTCCCTAGAGTGCCCAACTCAATGCTGGCAACTAGGAACAAGGGTTGCGCTCGTTGCGGGACTTAACCCAACATCTCACGACACGAGCTGACGACAGCCATGCACCACCTGTGTCCGCGCTCCCGTAGGCACCCCCACGTTTCCGCAGGGTTCGCGGCATGTCAAGCCCTGGTAAGGTTCTTCGCGTTGCATCGAATTAAACCACATGCTCCACCGCTTGTGCGGGCCCCCGTCAATTCCTTTGAGTTTCACACTTGCGTGCGTACTCCCCAGGCGGGACACTTAACGCGTTAGCTCCGACACTGACCGGGTTGATACGGCCAACGTCTAGTGTCCATCGTTTACGGCTAGGACTACTGGGGTATCTAATCCCATTCGCTCCCCTAGCTTTCGTACCTCAGCGTCAGTTGAGGCCCAGTTGCGCGCTTCCGCCTCAGGTGTTCTTCCCGATCTCTACGCATTTCACCGCTACACCGGGAATTCCCGCAACCCCTACCTCACTCTAGCCGGCCAGTTTCCAGGGCCTTTCCACAGTTGAGCTGTGGCCTTTAACCCCAGACTTGGCCAGCCGCCTACGTACCCTTTACGCCCAATAATTCCGGATAACGCTTGCCTCCTCCGTCTTACCGCGGCTGCTGGCACGGAGTTAGCCGAGGCTTATTCCTGGGGTACCGTCAATCTTCGTCCCCCAGAAAAGAGGTTTACAACCCAAGGGCCTTCCTCCCTCACGCGGTATTGCTCCGTCAGGCTTGCGCCCATTGCGGAAAATTCCCCACTGCTGCCTCCCGTAGGAGTCTGGGCCGTGTCTCAGTCCCAGTGTGGCGGGCCATCCTCTCAGACCCGCTACGGATCGTCGCCTTGGTAGGCCGTTACCCTACCAACTAGCTAATCCGACGCAGGCTCATCCTTAGGTGGATCGCTCCTTTCAGCTTGCGCCTGTATGGGGTATTAGCAGCCGTTTCCAGCTGTTGTCCCCCGCCTAAGGGTAGATTCCTACGTGTTACTCACCCGTCCGCCACTAACACCCGAAGGTGTCCGTCCGACTTGCATGTGTTAAGCATACCGCCAGCGTTCATCCTGAGCCAGGATCAAACTCTCCGTCTTAGCGCAAGAGCTTGTCTCGGTGGCTTGCTCGCCTAAGTCCCTCTCTCAAGAAACCAGGCGACTTCACAAATTAAAATCTGACAGGGTTGAATGCAAGCAAAGCAGTTGCTTTGCCGTTTGCTTGGCGATGGTTGACCAAACAGCTTGTCAAGGTTCTGGGGCGCCGGGGCTGGGTGGCCTCATCAGCGCTTTACTACCCTAACCCCCATAAACTCATCCCGTCAAGAGATAACTCAAAGTTTTTTCGGCGGAGA
>NZ_JANSJH010000134.1:0-3494 GCF_047462495.1 Synechococcus sp. H55.2
GGGGGTGAGAGGCTGGCTCCAACTTGTGTGAAATCGTACAGCTCCCATGAGAATCATCGGCTTGACGGGCGGCATAGCCACCGGTAAATCCACAGTGGCCCGCATCTTGGAACGGCACGGGATCCCGGTGGCCGATGCGGATCAGATGGCCCGCCAGGCCTTGGCGGTGGGATCCCCCATCCGCGAGCGGGTGCTGCAGCGCTATGGCCAGGCCATCCGGGATCCCTCTGGAGAGCTGGATCGCCGCCAGTTAGGGCAGATTATCTTTGCCGATGCCGCCGAGCGGGCCTGGCTAGAAGCCCAGATTCACCCGTTTGTCAAAGCGCGGCTGCGGGAGTTTCTCCAGTCTCACGGAGCCTCTGCGCCGCAAGGGGTGCAACATCCTCAAAAGGACGGCCCTCCCACCGTTTGCCTGATGATCCCGCTGCTGTTTGAGGCCCACATGGAAAACTGGGTCAGCGAGATCTGGGTGGTGACCTGTACCCCTGAGCAGCAGCGGCAGCGCCTGGCTCAGCGGGATCCCCTCCTGACACCGGCAGAAATTGAAGCTCGCCTGGCCAGCCAGTGGCCCCTGGAGGAAAAGGCCCGTCGCGCCCATGTAGTGCTGGACAATTCCGGATCCCTGGCGGAGCTGGAAGCCCAGGTGCAACAAGCGCTGGCTTCCCAGAAACCCCTGGCCTCGCCCCAGCAGACTGGATAGAGTAGCGGATGGGGATGGTGGGTTGAGGAAGAGTCGATGCAAGAAACGATTTGCGGCGGCGAGCCTGTTGGCGATAGCAGGGCAGAGTCCTGGTGGGTGCAAGCGCTGGCGGCGCGGGAGCAGGAGATTCAGGCTTTGCGGGAGCGCAACCGCCTGCTGCAAAGCCAGATCGATCTTTTGGAGCTGCGCCAAGAAAAGCAACACCGACAGATTCGCAGCTATGAGGCCGAGATCGAGCAGCTCTACCAAGAAAAGCAGGTGTTGGAGCAGATGCTCCAAGAGCTGCCGGAGCTCTACCGGCGCAAGCTGCAGGCCCGCCTGCAGCCCATCCGCGAGCGCATCGCCGCCATTCAAGCAGAAAATCGCCAGCTCAAGAGGGAGCTGTACCAGCTCAGCTACCGCCTGCAGCACATAGATCAACTGGATGCCCCCCGCTGGAAGGTGCAATTGCCGCAGATGCCGCCCCTGCGCCGCCGGGATCCCAAGGCTTTGCTTGCCCAGGAAGCAGCATCTTCTTCAAGACTCGGTGTTGCTCCTGAGGGACACAGGGAGAAGCCAGAATAGGGGGAGCCCCCCTGGGATCGCCTCAGCATCGAGGGGTTGCGGCGGGGGCGCGCTTGCAAGGACTCCGTCCCGCTATTGCGACTGGAGATCTCCAAAAAATGGCCGCTGCCGGCAAGTACGAACCCCTTCATTTGAAATACCGCCCGCAGCGCTTTGCCGATGTGGTGGGCCAAGGGGCGGTGGTACAGACTTTGACCAATGCCATCCGGCAAAACCGGGTGGCGCCGGCCTACTTGTTCTGTGGGCCGCGCGGCACGGGCAAGACCTCCAGCGCCCGCATTTTGGCTAAGTCCCTAAATTGCGAGCAGGGGCCGACGCCGGATCCCTGTCAGGTGTGCAGCCAGTGCCGCGCCATCACCGCCGGCTCTTCTTTGGATGTGATTGAAATCGACGCCGCCAGCAATACCGGTGTGGACAACATCCGCGAGCTGATCGAGCGGGCCCAGTTTGCGCCGGTGAATAGCCGCTACAAGGTCTATGTCATCGACGAGTGCCACATGCTCAGCAATGCCGCCTTCAACGCTTTGCTGAAGACCCTAGAAGAGCCGCCCCCCCGCGTGGTGTTTGTGCTGGCCACCACCGACCCTCAGCGGGTTCTGCCCACCATCGTTTCCCGCTGTCAGCGCTTTGACTTTCGCCGCATTCCCCTCGACGACATGGTGGCCCACCTGGGCAAGATTGCCGCCCAGGAAGGGATCCCCATCACGGCAGAAGCCTTGCAGCTGGTGGCCCAACTGGCCCAGGGAGGGCTGCGGGACGCCGAGCGCCTGTTGGATCAGCTCAGCTTGCTGGAGGGATCCATCACCCCAGAAGCCGTGTGGGACTTGGTGGGCGGGATCCCGGAGCGGCAGCTTTTGGAGTTGACCGATGCCCTGCTGGCTCAGGATGTGCAAGCAGTGCTGGCCCAGACGCGGCAATTGCTGGAGCGGGGCAGAGAGCCGCCGGTGCTGCTGCAGAGCCTGGTGGCCTTTTACCGGGATCTGCTGCTGGCCAAGACGGCACCACAACAGCGGCAGTTGGCGGCCGTAACGGATCCCACTTGGGCAGCCCTGCAGCAGCGGGCCCCTCGCTACTCGGTGGAGATGCTGCTGGCGGCCCAGAGCCATCTGCGCCAGTGCGAGCCGCAAATTCGCCAGGGCGGCCAGCCCCAGCTTTGGTTGGAAATTGCCCTGCTGGATCTGCTGGGCCAGCTTCGCCAGGGTGCCGTCCCGCTGCCATCGACAGAGGCCAAAGGCGGAAAGCCGCTCCCCGTTGCCGACCTATCCCCTGCTCTCTCTCCTGAAGCTGTTGTCGGCCCGTCTTCTGCTAGGGGCAGCAGCAAGCCGGAGGTCTTGAAGAACCTCGATGGGAACGTTGCCCCCGCTGTCGTAGGAGAAAAGCAGCAGGCTGCAGCAGCGGTTGAAAAGCTCCCAACCCCTGCCTCTCGAGCAACGGGGGACTCCACACCGCCACCGACAGCAGGGCCAAGCCGAGGGGAGACTTCCCCGGAAAAAGCGCAAGATCCCGCCGCTTCCTCCGCCAGGCTCTTGCGGCCCCGCTGGGAGGAGTTCCTCAAGGGCCTTTCCCCAATTACCAAAGCCCTGCTGGGATCCGGGCATTTGCAGCAAGAGACTCTGGAAGAGATTACCCTTGCCTTTCCCAGCAAAGGCTTGGTGGACAAGGTGCGCAGCAAAGAAGCCGAACTGCGGTCGGTACTCCACCATCTGTTGCAGCGCCCTGTGCAGCTCAACTTGGTTGTGCAGCGCTCCGGCAGGCCGGAGGTTTCCAATCGCACCGGCGAAACCAAGTCCAAGAGCTCCGCCCCGCTGCCGCCCACAGCATTTCTCCCCCCCGATCCCGTTGCCGCGCCAGGGTTGCCAAGCGATAACACCAGCAGCCCTGCTTCCTCAACGGAGCCCATCCCGCCAAGTACCGGGCACCATCCCCCCTCTGACCCACCTTCGCCAGAGCCTGAGCGCAACGATCCCGTGGGGGGCGCTCAGGTGAACGGCTCAGCAACCAGCATTGCTTCTCTAGGTTATGCAGAGCACCGTCGGCAGTCCTATGAACTAACCCATGAGCTGGCGGAGATTGCCCGCCGTTTTGCCGACCATTTCAACGGCAGCCTGGTGGACTTGGAGGGGGTGTTGGGATCCGCGGCAGGGCTCTCCTCAATGGAGACTTTAGAAGCCGAGGGATCCCTCGACCTGCTCTCCGGTGAGATCTACGACCCGCCGACACCGGCAGAAGG
>NZ_JANSJH010000134.1:3594-5252 GCF_047462495.1 Synechococcus sp. H55.2
AGCCGTCTTTTCCGCTTGTCGATCGCCAAGCAGAAAGGGAATCCTTAAAGGAGGAGCTGCCTTTTTAAGGGCTATCTTAAGCTTGGTGAAGCGAGCCCCCCTCTGCCCATGTTGATCTTCCCCATCTCCCCGTTGATTCGCTACGCTTTGCAGGCCTTGTACTGGGGATTGAGCCTGCCCCTGCCCATCTTGCTGTCCCGGCAACAGGCAACACCGCTTGAGCTGGGATCCCTTTGGGCAACTCTGCTGCTGGGATGGGGAGTAGTCCTGGGATCCCTGAGCCAGCAGATCCAGTTGGATGAAAAGGGCATGCAGGCCACCTACCCAGGCTGGGTGCCACCTTTTGTGCGGCAGGAGTGGCAGATCCGGTGGGCTGATGTGGAACGCATTGAGCCCCGCTCCACCAGCCAAGGCGGTATGGTGTACTACTTAGTCACCCAAGCTGGGGAGCGCGTGCTTTTGCCGATGCGGGTGGCCGGGTTCCAGCGTCTGTTGGCCGAGGTTCAACGTCACACCCAACTGGAGATCGGCGGGCTGCGCCCTTACGTTCAGCCTTGGATGTACGGGCTGCTCGGATGCTTGGCTCTGCTTTTGTTGCTCTGGGATGGGATGGTCGCTGTCTGGGTCTGGGCAAATTCGACAGGAGCCTAGCACAACCCCCAGCTTTTAGTGGAAGGTCAGTTCAAGTGTGCTCAGAGCAGTTGCACTCCTCCCATCCCCGCCAGGACTTGCCCATGTCTGGGATCCCGATTGCCCCTTTTGTAGGCTCTGCCCCCCCTTTGGAGAGGCTGAGCCTTGAGCAGGTCAACCTGTCTGCTTCCGCCTTGGCGCTCCTGGATCATTGTCCTCGCCTGTTTCGCTATGTGTACCTGGAGCGGTTGATCTGGCCTGCTGCCAATGCTTCTGAGCACGAACTGGAGCAGAGGCGCGGGCGGCAGTTTCACCGCTTGGTCGAGTGGCACAGCCGCGGTCGGCAGGTGGAGCCCCGCTTATCTGCTTTGGATGAGACAGTACGCCAGTGGTGGCAGGTGTTCTTGGCCAGTCCCCACGCTCATCCGCAGGGGCGGGTGTTGGCGGAATTGCCCCTCTGGCAGCGGATCGAGGGGTTTAAGCTGATGGCCCGCCTGGATCGGCTGGTGATTACCCCGGGATCCCTGCACATTGTCGATTGGAAGACGGAGCGGCAGCGCCCCCCCGATGAACAGTTGGCCCAGGACTGGCAGGTGCGCCTCTACCCCCTGCTGCTGTCTGGGGTGGCCGATCAACTGCTCCTGGAAGGCCCCTTCCAGCCGGAGCAGGTGCAACTGACCCTTTGGTATGTGCAACACCCGCAGCAGCCCTTCTACCGCCGCTACAGCGCCGCCGCTTACGAGCGGGATCTGGCCCACCTCAAAGCCACCCTGCACCACCTGCGCCAACTGGAGGCGCAAAACTTTCCCATGACCCCCCACACCGAACGCTGTGGCAGTTGCCTGTTTTGCTCCCGCTGCCACGGGCTAATGCCCCAAGGGATCCCTTCCCAAGACCTCACCGCTTGGGTCTGGCCCATGCAAGAGCCTACGCCGCCTGCGGAGACAGATTGGGAGAACGGTGTTCCGGCTTGAACCCATTCCAGACAAGTTCGACCAACCCAAGCGCTCCGCGCCGCCGACGCGACC
>NZ_JANSJH010000135.1:0-1862 GCF_047462495.1 Synechococcus sp. H55.2
AAGTGGATCCCTTGGGCTTGGCGTTGGCGTTGGGCAAAGCCTTCTGCCTCCGCTTGCAGCTTTTCATCTTTTAGTTGCGCAAACAGGTAGCAATCGCTGAGGCCAGCCTCGAACAGCAGCCGTCCCTCCGCCACCGTCAAGTAGGCAGGCTCCATACCGCTCAGCCAGGCTGCTATGGGCAGCGCCCGCCGCGAGGCAATCACCAACCCAGGAATGATGGTGTCAGGCGCCAGGGCCTCCCAGTTTAGGGGGAACAGCTCGCCAAATTCCATTGGCCAGGTCTCGGCATCCCGCAGATCCCCGGCCCGCAAGGTAACGAACGCCCAGCGCTCCCCCTGCAACTTGTCCGGCAGGGGGATGGGATCCGGCGGATCCGGCTCCACCGGCGGCTCGGGGCTGTAGGTAAATTGGGTTTCCTGAGGGTAAACCTGCTCTGCCCGTTCCCGCATCCAGGCCTTGAGGGCATAGACGCGGCGGCTGGGCAGCATCGGGATCCCAACGGCGTTGCAGGCCCGCTGCAAAATGGAGCTCATGCGGGCGCGGAAGACGCGAATGGCCGAAGGGGGCTGGGGGGCCACTTCCAAATAGCTGCGCAACTGTTGGGCCACCCAGGTGCTATTGACCTCTTGGTTGCTGCAGTACTGGGCCTGGCGAAACTGGCCGCTGGCATCGCACACCAGCAGCTCCCAAACCCGCCGCTCCTGCGCATCCCGCAGCGGAACGGCGTTAAAATCCATCTGCCAAATGGGGCCGCGCGCAGGGCCTAGGGGTTGAGTGGCCAAAGGATCCCTCCTGTTCGCGCTATGTGCCACTTTCGCCACCACCTGAGTGGGCCGAGGGGTGTTCCCGCGAGCGGTGCGAAGCCTCATCCCCGACCATGGCCCATTCCCGCTCCCCGAAAATGGCGGTGGTGTGGCGGTAGTGCTTAAACTCCAGCAGGTTGTAGAAGGGATCCTGCAAAAAGAAGGTGCCGTGCTCCAGGGGGGTGCCGACAAAGCGCCAGCGCGGCTCCTGATAGAAAGGCAATCCCCGTGCCTGGGCCCGCTCAGCCAGCGCCTGCCAATCTGCTTGGGCAGGGAAGATCAGGCCAAAGTGGCGGGGGTAGATGCCCCGCTGGGGCCTCAGCTCTTCCTGGGTGAGGTGGGCCACCAGTTGATGGCCATAGAGGTTCAAAATGACTGAAACAGGCGTTTCCCGACCGATTTGGCAACCCAAGCCCTCGCCGTAGTAAGTCTTGGCCAAGGCAATATCGGCAACGGGAAAGGCCAGATGAAAGCGGATGGGTTCCATGGGCTCTCTCGCAAAGCAGCCTGCTCGACTCAGGATCCCTGCTCTTTATCAAGGTAGGCGATTTTGGAACGGCTGCTGCCAGGTGGGATCCCTTCTCAGGCCCAAGCTGTACGCCTTTGCGCAGGAGTGCCAACCGCTCGGATGCTATAACACTAGCTAGTGTGTAATCCGCTCGCGTCAGCGGGACGGAGTGGCCGAGTCTGCAACAAGAGAACTCGGTGTGTTGAGAGGTTTGTAAGAAGGGGCAATCTTGGCCATGGCCAGCATCTGGGTTGAACAGCGCCGCCGCGAGGACGAGTCGCGCGATTTTTTTTGGATGGTGGCGCTGTCCTTGTTGCTGCATGCGCTGGCGCTGCTGGCCTTGCTCTACTGGAGTCGGTTTTGGCCGCTTCGCCAGGAAGAACAAAAAGCCATCGAGTTTATCCTTCTGAAGCCAGAAGATCTCAAGCCGCCGGAAGAGGCAAAGCTGGTTTCAGAAGTGGATTCCCGCGATGGGGGCAAACGGGCGGAAGCCCCTCCTTCCCAGGGCAGTCCACCCCAATCCCAGGCTGCTCCTCGCCAGGAGGCTCCCC
>NZ_JANSJH010000135.1:1962-5131 GCF_047462495.1 Synechococcus sp. H55.2
CCCCAACCCCAGCCGCCGCAACCACAGCAGCCTGCCCCTGTGCCACCACCTGCCCCGGCGGAAGTTGCCCTGGCCACTCCTAGACCTACCCCACCCCCCACACCAACTGCGCCTCCGGCTCCTCCTCGGCCTGCGGCAACCCCAACTGCAGCCCCACCTCCGCCCACCCCAGCCCCCCGACCCACTCCCACCCAGACCCCGCCGCCCGTGGCGGCTGCTCCTCCTGCCACGCCGGATCCCACGCCTCCCCCCACCGCCGAGCCTCTACCCGTGCAGCCCAGCGAGCGGGCTTCGGATCTCAGCCAATTGCAGCCCGTTGCGCCTGCTCCCCAACCGCCGACGGAGGTTCTCCCTGCTGAGCGGCCCTCCGATTCTTCCCAGTTGGGGCCGCCCATCAGCGCTTCCGCTCCCAGTGATGGGGCTGGGATCCAGGGCAGAGGAGCCAGCGGCTTGGCCAACCCCACCCAGTCGGCTCCCAACCCCCCCAGTGTGGCGGCGCGGGCCAATGTGGATTGGGGCCCTTGGCTGGCAGCTTTGCAACGGAAAGTGGAACAAAATTGGATCCCAGGGCAGACCGGCACTTCCCGCCGCACGGTGGTGATCTTCACCGTGGGTCGAGCCGGCGACCTACAGAGCATTCGCTTAGGGCGCACATCTGGCAGCCAACAAACCGACGACGCGGCGCTGACGGCGATTCAGCGGGCGGCACCCTTTTTGCCTCTGCCTGAAGCCTATGAGGGCAACTCGGTGACGATCAACTTCACCTTCGACATCAACGTGTTGGGACAATTAACCGTAGGTGGATCGGCTAACTGACAACGGCCTCACGGTGCTGCCTCCCAAAACGTCGCAGCAGAACTGCAGGGATCGCTCCAGCTTGTCAATTGCGGATCATGGCAGGGACAGAAGGCACTGGACAAGCTCGGAGAATCGGCGACGGTGCGTTTATCCTAGTCCTTGATTCTTAGAGATCCGTTGATGGGCACAACTTCCCTGCAGCGCCCCCCCCTGTTTCCCTTCCATCAAGCCTTGGGGGCGCGGTTTGTCTCCTTTGCCGGCTGGGAAATGCCCCTGCAGTACCAGGGGGTGGTGGCCGAGCATCGAGCAGTGCGGGAGCGGGCGGGCGTCTTCGACATCTCCCACATGGGCAAGTTCGAGCTCTGGGGGCCAGAGCTGGGATCCCACCTCAGCCGGCTGGTGCCCAGCGACCTGGCCGCCGTTCGGGCGGGATCCGCTCGCTACACGGTTTTGCTCAATCCGCTGGGGGGCATTGTGGACGATGTCATCTTCTACCGGCATCCACCGGAAGGGGAGCTGGAGCACTGGAGCCTGATCGTCAACGCGGCCACCCGCCACAAAGATAGGGAGTGGCTGCAGCAGCAGGGGATCCCTGGGCTGGAACTGCAGGATCACACCGAGTCGCAGGTGTTGCTGGCGGTGCAGGGGCCGGCAGCGGAAGAGGTCCTTCAGCCCTTTTTGGCGGGATCCCTGAAGGCTTTGCGCCGCTTTCAACACGGGCAGTTTGCTCCTCAAAAAGGGGGATCCTCAGGGGCAAGGGTCTTTGTGGCCCGCACCGGCTACACCGGAGAAGACGGCTTTGAGATCTTGCTTAGCCCCCCAGAGGGCTGCTGGCTCTGGGAGCAACTGGTGCAGGCAGGAGTACAGCCCTGTGGCTTCGGCTGCCGCGATACCCTGCGCCTAGAGGCTGCTTTTTGCCTCTACGGCCAGGACATGGACGAGAGCACGACTCCCCTGGAAGCTGACTTGGGTTGGTTGGTCAACAATCCAGGGGACTACATTGGCAAGCTGGCCCTCGAACGTCAACGCGAGCAAGGGATCCCGCGTCGCCTGGTGGGGTTTCGCCTATTGGATCGAGCCATTCCCCGCAGCGGCTATGCCATCTACGCTCCCAACTCCCCTGAGCCGATCGGGCGGGTAACCAGCGGCAGCCATTCTCCTACCTTGGGCTACGGCATTGGCCTGGGATATGTGGATTCAACTTGGGCCAAGGTGGGATCCCGGCTGGAGATTGAGATTCGGGGCCAGCGCCGGCCCGCCGAAGTGGTAAAAAAGCCCTTCTATAGAGGGGCAGGCTCCGGTTAGCTTGGGGAGTTGAGCTGTCTGCCGGCCTTGGGGGTGGAGTATTCCTGCTGCAGCCGCCGCAATTTCCGCAGGGCCCGCCGCTCAATCTGTCGGACTCGCTCCCGCGAAAGACCGATGTGCTCCCCGATCTCCCGCAACGTCAGGCCCTTCGACCCATCCAGCCCATAGCGGGCCACAATTACCTGCTGCTCGCGTTCGCTCAGTTGGCCCACCAGAGCGCGCACCTCCTCGCAATGGGCAACCCGGTTCAGATGTTCGACCGGATCGTTGTCCTCGTCGGGGATAAAATGTTGCAGCTCGGTGCCGTCTTCGTCCCCTACTCCCACATTCAAAGAACGCATCTCCGCCATGTGGCGGGTGATCAGTTCGCGGTAGTTGTCGCCAATATCCAGCGAATCGAAAACTTCCTCTGCGGCAGGCCGGGATCCCCTTTCGGCGGACAGCTCGCGGTAGCGCCGCTTCACCTGGGAGACCTTCTCGTACATGTGGGCGGGCAGCCGGATCAGGCGCCCCTTGTTTTGGATGCCGCGGTTCACGCTCTGCCGGATCCACCAGGTGGCGTAGGTGGAGAACTTGTACCCCCGCGTGGGATCGAACTTTTCCACGGCGCGGGTGAGGCCGATGGTGCCCTCCTGAATCAGATCCAGAAAGGGCAGACCGCGGTTGCGGTAGCGCTTGGCAATCGACACCACCAGGCGCAGGTTGCACTCCACCATGCGCTTCTTGGCGGCTTCCCCCTGCCGCAGGATCTGCTGCAGCTCCTCTAAAGGGATCCCCAGCCGTTGGCTCCAATCCTCCAGCGACTCGTGCTGCCGCCGCTGCTCCAGAAGGGCCATCATCCGCTGCACTTGGTGGGCCAGACGCAGTTCTTCCTCGGCGGTGAGCAACGAGTAGCGCCCAATGATTTTTAAGAAACGCCCCACTGCGTCTTGCAGCTCAAGATTTTCCGACATATCCAACCCCACACCATAAGTTGATGCCCTGTCAGAATCTTCTCTTCTGCTGTCGCGTCAAGCTTTCTTCCCACTAGGAAGCCGACCTTGCTGCAAACAGCACCTTATTCATA
>NZ_JANSJH010000136.1:0-5118 GCF_047462495.1 Synechococcus sp. H55.2
CAGCTCCAACGCCAGGCTTGAGGCCACCGCTGATAAAGATTTTAGGAGAGGTCAGTCTTCTGATTCTTCTATCTTGGGATCCAAGCTCTTGGCGGTAAGGCGCAGGGCCTCTGCCTGATCCATCACTCGTGGAGCTTGTGCTGCCGTCTCAACGCCCTGGCGATAGCTCTCCCACAGAGGCATTTCCGGGTAGGTCTGCTGCAGTTCCTCAATCCGATCCAAAAGGGCCGCCAGCCAGCCGGCTGTGCCCCAGGTGAGCAAAAACTGGAAGGGGTTCCAGAGGTTGAGCTGCCGCCCCAACTCATTTAAGCTCTCGTTGCGGATGGGCGGATCGAAGATGTTGGCCACCGTCATCAACTGTCGTGCCAGCAGGGGTCGAAGGGCTTTCTCGGCAGCCTCCACCACGGCAGGGATGGCGGCCTGGATCCGGTCGGGGTCGGGAATATTCCGCGCCTGGGGCAAGGCTTGCAGCACCAACTCCAGCCGCCGCCCTGCCTCTGCTGATTCCAAGGCCGATTCCAGGGTGGTGCCCACACTGAGAAACACTTCTCCCGTCAGCAGCCGCACTGCATCGATGACCAGGTGATACAGGGGGGGGATCACGAGCTTAATCCACTCGCTCTGGAAAAACTCCCGCAGCCGCCGGGCCGCATAGTCCCCCACCTGGGTGGTCTGGATCCCCACTTGGGTGAGATTGAGGTACCAGTCGGGGGGGGATCCCTTGGGATCCAGCCAACGGCGCAGGGTTTGCCATTCTTCTTGCGTGAGAGCGGTGCGTCCCTGTTTCAAACCGGTTCGCCGCAGCTTGCCCTCGGCATTCAAGAGCCTGCGCAGCTCCGGTGTGCCCAACAAGGACAAAGCACCTGCCGAACCCACACTGCCAATCTCGATGGCAATCAAGGTGACTAACAAGGCGGCTGAGGCTGTCACCTGGATCTGGCCAGTTTTGTCCATCACAAGAGGCAGGCGGCTGTTGCCATAGGCACGGGCACTCATCGCCTCCAGAGCAGAGCGTTGCTCAGAGCTCAGCACCCAGGAATCGGTTTCCGCCGGCTCCTGCAGGCCGTGATACAACAGGCTGGCCACCCAGGCTCGATCGGCAGCCCGCCCCAAAGAGCCAATGACCACCTCCCATTGGCAGGGGTTAAGCAAGGGCAGGAGGGCTTGCAGCTCTTGCCGGATGGGCTCTGGAGAAGTTGCACTTCTTGCCCTGTCCAGAGCTGCCTGCAGCCGATCCCGCGCCTCTCGGCACAGCCCGCCCCACTCCAGTTGCAGGCGGGCCAGGGTTTGTTGCACCGTTTCTTCGGAGCGCCGGGGCAGATCCTGCCAGCCCGCCTCCAGTTGCCGCCACAGCTCCTCCCAGTTCAGGCCCTCAGCAGCGCCATTGACGGGATCCGCAGCAGTGCTGGGCGAGGCATTGTGGGGCTCGGAAGCGGAAGAAGGATCCAGGGGCTCAGACATGGACAGAGGTGGCCTCAAGGGGATTACCGGCATTATAGCTAGGGGTAGAAGGCCAGCCGCGGTAAACCCAACGTTTCCGGCCATCCCATCATCAAGTTGAGACACTGCACTGCCTGCCCGGCTTGCCCCTTCATCAGGTTGTCGATGACCGACAGGACGATAACCCGGTTGGTGCGGGTGTCCACCTCCAGCCCAATCAGGCAGGTGTTGGTGCCGGAGACCCATTTGGTTTGCGGGTAAACCCCCCGCGGCAGCACCCTCACCCAGGGGGATTGGCGATAAAAAGCATTGTAGATAGTGAGCAAGTCTTCCCCCACAAAGCCGGGATCCCGCAGGTTGGCGTACAACGTAACGTGGATGCCCCGCACCATGGGCACCAGGTGGGGCGTAAATTGCACAGTGATGGGCGTGTGGGTCAGGTCGGCACAGCCCTGCTCGATCTCGGGCGTATGCCGGTGTTGGGCCACGCCATAGGCCGCCAGCGAGCCGTCCACCTCGGCAAACAGGGATCCCACCTTGGGGGTGCGACCTGCCCCCGAAACGCCGGACTTGGCGTCGAAAATGAGGCTGTCCAGCTCCACCAACCCCTGCCGCAGCAGCGGGGCCACTGCCAGCAACGAGGCGGTGGGATAGCAGCCGGGACAGCCCACCAGTTGGGCTTGGGCAATCGCCTCGCGATACAGCTCTGGCAGCCCATAGACCGCCTGCTCATTGGCTTGGCGATAGGCAGGGCTGGGCCAGTTGGGATCCGTCTGCCCCAGGCGGTACCACGATTGGTAGGTGGCCAGGTTGCGGAAGCGGTAGTCTGCCGAGAGATCTAGAACTTTGCAGCCTTTGGCCAGCAAAGGCGGGGCCAGGTCCGCCGCCAGCCCATTGGGCAAAGACAAAAACACCACCTGGCTGCTGGCGGCAATGCGATCCACCTCTACCGGCTGCACGGTCAGATCCACCACCTGGGCCAACTGGGGATAGAGATCCCCATAGCGCTTGCCGGCACTGTCCTGGCCGGCCAAGTAGGTAAGCTGCACGCCGGGATGCTCGCTCAGCAGCCGCACCAATTGCACTCCTCCATACCCGGAAGCCCCGACAATGGCGACGCGGACGGGATCGACGGGTGGGAAGGAGCGGGGCGCCATATTGGCCATGGGGAGCTGCCTGTGCAGGAGAAGTTACATGATGGCTTGCCTTAAGTTCTATCGCATTTTTCCGCCGCATTTGCCCCTGCATCTTGTTCATCCGCACGGGTATTGCCCAGCAACCCAGTGGGATTTGTTATGCTGGGCTCACCGGAGCTGCTTCGGCCTTGGCAGCGGCTTCTATCTTTCTTTGTGTCTGTCTGGGTAGCTTCATCATCTTCGGTCTATGCACTATGAGCGATTGATCAACATTGTTCTGCGAGCCTACGGCCAAAGCAGCCGCCATGGTCTGGATCAAGAAACCCTGACCCTCTACTCCGAAGGCCCCTACACCCTCTACAAGCTCACCTCCCATTTCGACCGCCGCTCCATTTTTGTCTTGGCCCAGAATCAGCGGGATATGTTTGTTTCCGGCGATGCATTTCACAACAAGCTGATCCCGGGGGAATGGCAGGCGTGGCTACACCAGAAAGCGTTGAGCATTGCTCCCGATACAGCAAAAGCGGGCTAGTCGGAGACGAGCCCGCATCCAGCCTGTCGAGATCCGGCCAAGAGCTGTAGGGACTACCTGTTGTTGGCCAAAACCCCTGGTTGAACCTGTCGGGGCACCACCGAGAGCCGATCCAGCTCAGCACAATAGGCCAGATCCCTGTCGTTTTCCGGCCCAAGCCCCAACAGCCGCTGCCCGTGGCTAGAGTGCCGCAACAGACCCAGGAGATCCTCCTGCCAAGTTTGGTAGAGAGCTAGGGCGGCCACCGCTTCGTCGTTGCCCAACTGCTCCAACGAGCAGCCCAAGCGATGCAAAATCGCCCCGGCACAGGCGGTGTCTTCCAACGAAAAGGCACCTTCCCAGCCGGATCCCACCAGCCACACTTCGGCAAAAGCTCCTTGTCTGAGAAATTCCACCACCGCTCCCAAGTTCACCAGGGCCGCCGTGATCACCACCGGGATCCCTTCTAGGCGCTGCAGGCTGCGCGTGCCGTTGGTGGTGCTCAGGAAGATGCGCTTGTCTTGCACGCGGTCGGGGGTGTAGTCGAGGGGGGAATTGCCCAGATCGAACCCTGCCACTGCTTTGCCCCCCCGTTCCCCCGCCAAAAGCCGCTTGCAAGCCGGCCAGTTTTGGCTTGCCTCCTGGAGCTGTTGCAAGTGAGCAAACACCTGTACCGCCTCTGCCCCTGCTGCCAGCGCTGTGGCAATGGTGGTGGTGGCCCGCAGCACATCGATGGCCACCGCGCACTCTGGGATCCCGGATAGAGGCACCTGTTCGGGCGTGTAGAAGTGGGAAAAGCGCATGGGAAAAGGGTGAGGAGCGAAAACGTTAAAACTCACGCCGGGCAAACACCAACACCGCCAGAATGAGCAGCAAAAGGGTGTAAACCAAGCCGTAAAGTGCATCTACGAGAAGTTCTGCCGGAGGGGGAACTTGGCCGTAAACGGCAGCGTCTCTCAGGTTGAGGCGCTCCAGATCCGGCAACACCCAGTAGATCATCTCGAACACTTTGCCCAACCCGCCATCTTCCACCAACTTGCTCAATTGCAACAGAGCACGGCTGGCATGGCCCATCAGGAACAGGGCAATGGTGTAGAGCGTAGCCAAAATTGAAGAGGTAAAAACCCCGAATAGCAGGGCGGCGGCGACAATCAGCGCCAGCTCCAAGAAAGTAAAGGCCGCCGCCCAGGAAACGGCCAAAAGGGGAATCGGAGCCTGCACCACCAGCAAACTCAGCAGAAAAACGGCCGTCATCAGCAGCACCAGCACCGACAGCAGAGCCGACAGGCCCAGATGCTTGCCGACAATGAACTCTGCCCGGCTCATGGGTTTGGCAATCAGCACATAGACAGTGCGCTTTTCGATCTCTTTATTCACCAGCCCTGTGCCAACGAAAATGGCCACGATCAGCCCAAAGAAGTGAATGGCCGCCAACCCCAAGTCGGCAATAATCTTGTTGTGGGCTTGGTTAGCCACCTGCGGGATCAAAACAATGGCTCCCAGCATGGCCACCGCAAATACCATCACCAGGTAGAGAATCCGATCCCGAATCGTTTCTCGGAAAACGTTGTGGGCAATGGCCACCACGCGCGTCGCATCCATGTCTGCACTCAAAGCCGTGACGATCCGACTGATACACTGGTAACAGATCCAGCTCCCATTTTATGCAGTTCCAGGCCCAGATCCAGATTCACCTGCGCCCCTCTGTGCTCGATCCTGCCGGGGCCGCCGTCCAGTCCAGCCTACATCAGTTGGGGCACACCCAGGTGCGGCAGGTGCGTATCGGCAAGCACATCCAACTGCAGCTAGAGGCTCCCGACGCCGAAACTGCCCGACGCCAGGTGGGCGAGCTGTGCGACCAACTGCTGGCCAACCCGGTGATCGAGACCTATCAAATCCAAGTGGATCCCATCGAGGGTTAATTTGCGGGGTTCGCATGATTGGGGGTTGATCGAGCTTTCGCGGTGGGAAGACCCCCACTGTAGAGCCAGCAGGGTGTATCGACAAAGACAGTTTGGCAAGGCGATTGGG
>NZ_JANSJH010000137.1:0-2144 GCF_047462495.1 Synechococcus sp. H55.2
AGGTTGCCCAAAATCAGCATCACCGCTCCCAGCAAAAGCCCGGCCATCACCACGTTGATGTCAAAGCTTTGGACGGCTTCCAAGAGCAGCTTGCCCAGCCCCGGCCAATTGAAGAAAAACTCGGCAATGAAGGAGCCGCTGAGCAGATTGGCAAACTCAAAGCCCAAAATCGTGATCAAGGGGTTGACGGCGTTGCGCAATGCATGCAGCCAGATCACCCGCCATTCAGGAATGCCCCGTGCCCGCGCCGCCTGGATGTATTCCTGCCGCAGCACGTCCAAGAAGTTGCCGCGGGTAATCCGCTGCAGGCCGGCAAAGCTGGTAATGCTCAGGGCCAGCGTGGGCAAGAGCAGGTGGCGGCCCAGATCCAGCAGCTTCCCCCCCCAACCGAGCTCGGCAAAATAAACACTGGTCATTCCCCCTACCGGCAACCAGCCCACGTTTTGAGCCACGATCAGCAGCAAAATGGCCAGCACAAAGCTGGGCATGGCCTGCCCCAGGTAGCTGAGCAACTGCAACGCCCGATCCAAAGGAGTGTTCTGCCGCAGCGCCCCCAGGATCCCCAGAGGAATGGCAATTAGCCAAGTTAGCAAAACAGAGCACACTGCCAACAGCAAGGTGGCGCCGGCGCGGGAGAGGATGAGTTGCGCCACCGGCACGCGGTATGTGTAGCTGACGCCAAAATCCCCCTGCAGCAGATTGCTCAGCCAGGTCAAATACTGCCAAATCAAGGGCTTATCCAGGCCCAGCCGTGCCTCTTCCTGGGCGATAAACTCTTGGCTGACACTGGGATCCGCCCGCAAGGGATCCAAAAAATCGCCGGGAGCCAGTTGCAAGAGCAAAAAGCTGAGCACCGTGATCAGCAGTAGCACCGGCACCGCTTGGGCCAGCCGCTGCAAGACCAAGGCCAGCGGCGGCCACAGACTGAAAGCGCGCCTGCTAGGGGAAGAGGAGGTTACGGCCACAGACAGAGGTCGAGTTGAGCGCGGTCTTAGCTGGGATCCCGGTAGGGGATCCTTGTCGAACTATGCTGCCATTCTTCGGGCCAGATTTCTAGCCTGCTGCCCGGCTTGGAACAGGGTGCAGTTGCCCGGACTTGCCGTCAGAGGAATTGGGGGTTAAGCCGCTCCGGCAGGCGCAAGCCAAGGCGGTAGACTAGTCAAAAGCTTTTTCGATGAGTTGCCGTTGGGAAGATCTCTTGCGAAACCTGTTTCTTACCGGCGCTAGCGGCTGTCTGGGGCACTATGTGTTGGAGCGCCTGGCCCAGCAAAGGGATCCCGAGTTTCCGGAGCGGCCCGCCTACCACCTCTACATTCTTATTCGCAACCCCAGCCGCCTGCGGCTGCCCCCGGAACGGCTGCCCGCCCCCATCACCCTGGTGCCCGGCGATCTGCTGCACATCCGCGAGCACGCTGCCCTGCTGCAACAGATGGATGGGCTGATCCACATGGCGGCGGCTTGGGGGGATCCCACCCTAACCTGGGCGGTGAATGTTACCCACACTCTGGAGCTCTTTCAGTTGTTGGATCCCCGGCGCTGCCAGCAGGTGATCTACTTTTCCACCGCCAGCCTTTTGGATCAGGCGTTACAACCCTTGGCCATCGCCGGCCAGGCCGGCACCGACTACATCCGCAGCAAGTACGCGATGCTGCTGCGACGGCAGGAAAGCTGCTTCTGGCCGGATCGGCTGCTGACGCTCTACCCCACCCTACTGTTTGGCGGCAGCCCCCACCACCCCTATTCCCACATCACCGCCGGCCTCAAGGATGTGCTCCGCTGGCTGGATCTCATCCGCTTTTTGCGGGTGGATGCCAGCTTCCACTTCATCCACGCTGCCGATGTGGCAGAGATGGTGGCCTACTGGGTAGCCCATCCGCCCGGTGGCGGCGATTGGGTGTTGGGCAACCCCCCTCTGTCTGTGGATGAGTGCGTGGAACAGGTGTGCGCCTATTTCAGAAAGCGGATCTACTTCCGCCTGCCCTTGCCCCTCGGACTCCTCCGCAGCTTGGCTTTTCTGTTTGGGGTGCGGCTTTCGGCGTGGGACGAGTACTGTCTGCGCCACCGCCATTTTGTCTATCCGGCCCTCTCGCCAGCAGCCCTGGGCTTGCCCTGCCACTTCCCCACCGTGGCCTCTCTCCTAGATG
>NZ_JANSJH010000137.1:2244-5034 GCF_047462495.1 Synechococcus sp. H55.2
GCCGCTGCTTCTCTGTGAGCCAAGCCCTGAAGCTGAGCGGCAATGCGCTCCCGGTTAAGCCTCTGCCCGATGAACACTAGGCGGGTCAACCGCGGCTCTTGCGGGCGCCAGGGCCGGTCGTAGTAGGTTTCAAATCGCCCTCCCACTCCCTGCAGCACCAGCCGCATCGGCTTGTGGGGCACGGCCACAAACCCCTTCACCCGGTAGAGGCATTCCTCTTGAGCCAGTTGACGCAGTTGGGCAACTAGGGATCCCGGCTCATAGCTCCCCTCCAGGCTCAGGTAAAAAGACTCGAAGGCCTCGTGCTCGTGCTCCTCCTCGTGGTCGTGGTGGCTGGGGCGGCGCTCCAACTGATCTTCCACCGCCGCCTGCAAGCCCAAGAGCACTTCTGGGGCAACCTGGCCCCGCTCACAGGGGAGGACTCGAACCTCAGGGCGCAATTGTTGCCGCAGCCAGCTCTCCACGCGCGCTCGCTCCGACAACGTGATCTGATCCACCTTGCTCAGCAGCACCAAATCGGCGCAGCTCAACTGATCCGCAAACAGCTCCTCAATGGGCGTCTCGTGATCCAGGCTCGCATCGGCCTGCCGCTGCGCTTCCAGCGCCGCCCGATCCCCCACCAGTTGCCCAGAAGCCAGAGCCTGACCGTCCACCACTGCAATCACCGCATCCACCGTGGCGCCGGTGCGAAGGGTTGGCCAGCGGAAAGCCTGCACCAGAGGCTTAGGCAAGGCCAATCCTGAAGTCTCAATCAGGATGCCGTCCAGCTCCGCCCGCCGTTGCAGCAGGGTTTCCATGGTGGGCAAAAATTCCTCCTGCACCGTGCAGCAGAGGCAGCCGTTGGCCAGCTCCAAAATGGGGATGGATCCCTCTCCCTCGCAACGTTGGCAATCCCGCAGCAGTTCGCCGTCGATGCCCACTTCGCCAAACTCATTGACCAATACGGCGATGCGGCGGCTCTGGTTGTTGAGCAACAGGTGACGGATCACCGTGGTCTTGCCGGATCCCAAAAATCCGGTGATGACCGTAACCGGGACTTTGTGCATCTTTACCGAACATTCAGCCTTCTCAGTCTCTATCCTCTCTTCCTTCTCTGCCAATCCTGGCGGGGGGGATCCCCAAAAAAAAGGCCCCCTACCGGGGGCCAAAGGTTGATCTCCGAGAGACTTCCGTGCTTATCGGATCGGCTTCATCCGGTAAACCGGCTCGTTCTCGCGGCTGATCCCTTTCTCAAAGCCGGCAGCAGCGGCACGGGCGCGACCGGCATGCCACAGGTGGCCAACGAAGAACAGGAAGCCGAAGATGAAGTTGTGGGCTGCCAGCCAGGTGCGCGGGCTGGTGAAGTTCACCGTGTTGATCTCGGTCGCCACACCCCCCACCGAGTTCAGGGATCCCAGTGGCGCGTGGGTCATGTACTCCACCGCACGGCGAGCTTGCCAGGGTTGGATGTCGTTTTTCAACTTATCCAGATCCAAGCCATTGGGGCCCAGCAGCGGCTCTTTCCAGGGCGCCCGCACATCCCAGAAGCGCATCGTCTCACCGCCGAAGATGATCTCGCCCGTGGGGGAGCGCATCAGGTACTTACCCAGACCGGTGGGGCCTTGGGCCTGGCCGATGTTCGCCCCCAGGCGCTGGTCGCGCACGATAAAGGTGAGGGCTTGCGCTTGCGAGGCTTCAGGGCCGGTGGGGCCGTAGAACTCGCTGGGGTAAACAGTGTTGTTGAACCAGATGTAGCAGGTGGCAATAAAGCTCATCAGCGAGACCGCCGCCAAGCTGTAGGAGAGATAAGCTTCCCCCGACCAGATGAAGGCACGGCGGGCCCAGCCAAAAGGCTTGGTGAGGATGTGCCAGATCCCACCGGCAATGCAGATGATGCCGATGTAGATATGGCCGCCGATCACATCCTCCATGTTGTCCACGCTGATGATCCAGCCGTCGCCGCCGAAGGGAGACTTGAACAGGTAGCCGAAGATCACCGCCGGGTTGAGGGTGGGGTTGGTGATCACTCGCACATCGCCACCGCCGGGAGCCCAGGTGTCATAGACACCGCCAAACCACATGGCCTTGGCCACCAACAGGAAAGCCCCCAACCCCAAGAGGATGAGGTGGATCCCCAAGATGGTGGTCATCTTGTTCTTGTCTTTCCAGTCGTAGCCGAAGAAGGGGAAAGACTGCTCCAGGGTTTCTGGGCCGCGCACGGCGTGATAGATGCCCCCCAACCCCAGCACTGCGCTGGAGATCAAGTGCAGCACGCCGATCACAAAGTAGGGGTAGGTGTCGATAACTTCGCCGCCCGGGCCAACCCCCCAGCCCAGAGTGGCCACGTGGGGCATCAGGATCAGGCCCTGCTCGTACATAGGCCGATCCGGCGTGAAGTGAGCCACCTCAAACAGCAGCATCGCTCCCGCCCAGAAGACGATCAGGCCGGCGTGGGCCACGTGGGCACCCAAGAGCCGACCGGAGAGATTGATCAAGCGAGCATTCCCGGCCCACCAGGCAAACCCGCCCTGGGTGCGATCCTGCATCGCTGCGGAACCAAAGGTCGTTGAAGTCACTGAGGCCAGCCTCCAAAAAGAGTAACAGTCAGTACAGCAGAAGATAGAGGTGAAAAGCAAAGGAGCTTAAGAATGGCCGAGCGCCTACCCATCCAATCCAAGGCTTGAATAGGCGAACGCTCGGCCCCGGCTCTCACGTGAAGGATCGAGAGAACTCAAGCGTTCGACAGCCAGCGCCAGTTTAGAGCGCGTTGCCGCGGGGTAGGACTTCTTCGGGGAACTCAAAGCGCTCGTG
>NZ_JANSJH010000138.1:0-4994 GCF_047462495.1 Synechococcus sp. H55.2
GGGGAAGGGCTGGCCGAAAGTTTGCGCACCTCAGAGCAGAAAGAAGCCATGCTAAAGCCACCAAAGCGCTTGACGGTGCTGGCCCGCAGGCGCAGGTTCGGGCTGGCAAACCAGATGCGCTCCTCTGACTCGGTCATCTCATATTCGGTGTAGAGGGTGAGGGCGCCGTCGGATCCCATCACATAGGTACCGGCCACCGGTATTTTTTCGGCATAGCCCTGATCCCGCAGCAATTGCCCGCGCATGGGATCGACCTCATCGGGGATGGGAACCAGCACCACATCGCCTTTGTACTCTTCGTTGTCCCACTCCTGCTCGCCATCCCACCGCACCCGCGCTGCTCCCACAGCTCGCTGCGGATCCACCTTGAACAGCTCACAAACCCGGATGACGGCTGGATCGGTTGGCGCAAGCGTAGCAATCTGGACTTTCGACCTCCCTCCCTCAGAGCGGCGAAAAGCCAAGTGATGGCTGGTGCGCTGGCACATCCACTCCCCAGCACTGAGGGCGAAAAACTCCATTACGGTCATCATGGCCGACGCGGATCCTCTATCGATAGACAGGATTTGCCGATCTTAGCTTGCGTGGCAACTCACCCTTAACTCTCAATTTAGCTTTTAAGGGGTTCGGGGAGCTCTCAGTCCCGCGCTCTGGCATTCCCCATGGCACGCTACGCCAACCGTGGGGTTGGGCCAGACCAATCCACCTCATGTTGCTGACGCCCGCAGCGACTTCCATTGCCAAACCGCACCTAAACTTTGCCCTCAGGCCCAGACCACGAAACCCAACAGGGATGTGGGGCAGCCGGCGTCGTACCGCTGGCGGTCGGTGAGGGGAGAATGGCGCTTAGAATCCAGAAATAACAAAACCGGCTTGTCGGCAAAACAAGAATAAATTGTAACCAAGAATAAATTGTAAAAATTCCCTTTTGGGAGAAGGTTAACAGATGAACAGAGAACGGGCAAAGCTGGTGTTTATGGGAGCAACTGTTTGTGCGTTTACAGCACTGGTTGGAGCGTTTGCTTTTCCCATTCTTTCGTGGCGTCGCTGGTTCCTCCTTTTATCAGCCATCTGTGGCCTTGTTGTCTCTCTAGCCAATATTGAACTGGGCAGAGAGGAGGAAGAAGCCCCCCAGACTCGCAAGTGGCGCATGGTGTCCCGTTTGTATGAGATGGCTCTTGGGTCGATTTTTGTCATTCTCGTATTATTTTTACTATTTTTAGCCTGAAGTTTTGCCGATAGGCGGGCGGCCAGCCCATCGCCATTTGGAGTAGCGAGACCGGGGGGCAACAATCCAGTTGGGCTCGGTCAGATCCTGGCAAATCTTTGTATCCTTAGGGTCGGTAGGTCTGTTGCAGAGGGTGTGGGGAGTGACAAGTCTGAGTCGTGTGGCACACAGGCTGAAAGGGTGGATGGTGTTCGGATTGCTCGCCCTCTGTCTGCTGCTGTGGGAAATGGCCCCGTCTCAGGCGCAGAATGTTAACCAACTGCAGCAGCGCCAGCAGCAGATCCAGCAACAAATCCAGAGCACTCAGCGCCGCCTCGGAGAAGTGCGCCAGGCCGAAGAAGAGGCCCGCCGCCGCATGGGATCCCTGCGCCAAAACATTCGCCAAACCGAAGCCAGCCTGCGCGACAACCAATATCGTCTGGAACAGGCCCAGAAGGCCCTAGAGCAAGCGCAGCAAGAGCTCCAGGAGCTGCAAGACCGCCTGAGGCGGCAGCAGCAGGGCACGGCCGCCCGCTTGCGCTACATGCAGCGGCAGGGGGCAGAACATTGGTGGGCTTTGCTGCTCACCAGCCGCGACCTGAACGAGTTTTTCGATCGCCGCCACCAGTTGCAATTGCTGATCGAGGCCGACCGGCAGTTGATCCGGGAGCTGCAGGCGATGGCTGAGGAGGTGGAGCAGCAGCGCGTTGCTCTGGAGATGCAGCGCAACGAGATTTCTTTGATTTTGCAGGAGCTGGCGGCCCAGAAAAACCAACTGCAGCAGCAGGCTGCCGCCCAAGAGCAACTGGTGGGCCGCCTGGCCAACGAGCGCGCTGCCTATGAAGCAGCCCAACGGCGTTTGGAAGCCGATTCTCAACAGTTGACCGTCCTCATCCAGCAACTGATCGCCCAGCAGGCTCAGCAGCGAGGGGGTGGGGATCCGGTTCAGGGGACGGGCCGGTTGATCCCACCGGTGCGCGGGCCGATCACCAGTGGCTTCGGCTGGCGGGTTCACCCCCTCTATCGCAGCCGCCGCTTTCATGCGGGGATCGACTTCGGTGTGCCCACCGGCACGCCAGTTCGGGCATCAGACCGGGGCACGGTCATCTACGCCGGTTGGTACGGCGGCTACGGCTACACGGTGATTGTGAACCACGGCGGCGGCATCACCACCCTCTATGCCCACAACAGCCGCGTCGCCGTCGGGGTGGGCCAGCAGGTACAGCGGGGGCAGGCCATTGCCGCTTCTGGCTCCACCGGCCTCTCCACCGGGCCTCATGTTCACTTTGAAGTGCGGGTCAACGGCCAACCGGTGGATCCGCGCCGCTACTTGTGAAGCAGCGCCTCTGCCGGCACCGGCTGTAGGGATCCCGCCTGCAACGTCCACTGCACATCGGCAATAGAGGACAGCTCCTCCGGGTCGTGGGAAACCACCAACACCGTCCAGGTGGATTTCAGCCGGGCCAACAGCTCGATCAACTGCCGCCGCACGGACCAATCCAGCCCCGCCGTCGGCTCGTCCAGCAGCAGCAGAAACGGGCCGCGAATGAGCTGCACCGCCAGGGCCAAGCGCCGCTGTTGCCCGCCGCTGAGGTGGTTGGGGAAGGTATGCAGAGGGATCCCTGCCAATCCCACCTGCTGGAGGACATTCTCGATCTCCTTTTGCTGCAGTTCCGGGTGGCCGAAGCGCATTTCCTCCAGCACCGTCAAGCCACAAAAGTGCCGCTCCGGGAACTGAAACACCAACCCCGCCAGGCTGCGCAACTGGTTGAGGGAGAGCTCCGTCCCGCCCCAGGCAATCCGTCCCTGGGTGGGCCGCGCCAAGCCGGCCAAGATTTCCAGCAGGGTGCTCTTGCCGGCCCCACTTTTGCCCACGATCAGCCCCAACTGGTTCGGGCCCAGCTCAAAGGAGAGATCCTTGAGAATCGGCTGGGAAACGGCTGCCGGATGGTAGGAAAGATGCTGAACCTGCAACATAAGCGCCAAGGAGGGGGATGCTGTCGTTATTTTGGCACCGGAAGATCCCCGCCCAACAGCCATCGCTTCGCTGCAATCGGCAGGTTACCCCAAAACGATGCCGATGTCTGGCAGGCAGATTGAGCTAGCCTGGAGACAGGGTTAAGTTATTGCTCTGGTCATTCGGATGGCGCAGCCTTCTTCTGCAGATTCTTCTTCGACCGGCATTCGCGCAAGCGTTGCGGAGCAGCAGGGATCCCCCCCGAGCTATACCCGCCTGGCCATGCGCAACATGGTGCGCAAAGGCAGGACCTCTCTGCTTCACTTCACCCTGACAGCGGTGGGGTTGGTGGCCCTGCTGGTGGGGTTGGCCTACCTGTTTCACTGAGTTCCACGGTTGTCAGTTGGGCGGAAAAGGTGCACTCTGGGGGTCTCTCGCTACGTTCGCTGTTCCTTTTCAGCTTTTCCCCAAGGTTAAGTGTTAGGAAAGAACAAGCAGCAGTGGATCCCACAGCTCGAGCAGATGGCAATCCCGGCTGCTGAAACGCCAACCTCTGGCCTTTTGGATTTCGGCCTATGCAGACTTCGCCAGATCTCACCTCCGCTCGTTCTGTCATTCGCCTGCTGTTGTTTGCCAAGAGTCGAGCCGTCGTTGCTGAACTTGAGAAGCATCTGCTTCAGCACATCCAGGGGTTACCCGGCCAATACCCTGCCCAACTAAAAGTGGTGCTGCTGGAGGAGCACCCCTACCTGGCGGAGCATTACAAGTTGGTGGCGACTCCAGCTCTGGTCAAGGCCGAACCTCTGCCCGCTCAGGTCTTGGCGGGGGCCGACTTGGCAACACAGTTGGAAGTGTGGTGGCCCCGTTGGCAGGGCCAGGCGGCCTTGGCCTCCCAACAAGAAGGTGCAGGACAGGATCCCACCCCTCCCCCGACCACCGAGGCGCTGTTGCAAATGTCGGAAGAGGTGTTTTTGCTGCGGCAGGAACGGGCCCAATTGCAGGAGCAGTTGGACTTCAAAGACCGCGTTCTGGCCATGTTGGTACACGATTTGCGCAGCCCCCTGACGGCCACGGCTCTGGCGGTCGAAACCCTCCAGCAGGGGCGCGAGGGATCCCTGGACAAAGCGCTGGAGCGGCAGTTGTTCGACCACGCCCGCCAGCAACTGCGCAAGATGGACAGCATGATCACCGATATTCTCGAGTCAGCCCGGGGCGCCGCCTCGGAGCTGAGGATTCGAGCCGTAGAAACCCAGTTGCCCAGCCTGTGTCAGCCGGTGATCGAAGAGCTACAGCCGCGCATGCAAGCCAAGCGGCTGCAGTTTCAAGCGGATATTCCCGTCGATCTGCCTTCTGTTCATGTGGATCCCGACAAGATCCGCCAAGTTCTGTTCAACCTGCTGGATAACGCCATCAAGTACACCCCTGCCGAGGGATCCATCCGCCTCGATGTCCTCCATCGCACCAGCCAAAAGGTGCAGGTGACCGTCAGCGATACCGGCCCCGGGATCCCGGAAGCCGACCAGGAGAGCATCTTCTCCGATTCCGTTCGTCTGTCCCGGGATCAACAGCAGGAGGGCTATGGCATCGGCCTTTCCCTCTGCCGGCGGATTGTGCGCGCCCACTATGGCCAGATTTGGGTGGAATCTGTCCTGGGCAAAGGCAGCAGCTTTCATTTCACCTTGCCGGTATACCGGCTCTGCAAGCGCTAGCCAAAGGCCCCGGCAGGCAAGCAGATATCTGGCAACAAGGACTCCGTCTCTGCCGGGGTTGAGGCCGCAACGGTTTGATTGATGTCTGGGTCGGGTCAGGTTGGCCAATTTGTGTGTTTAA
>NZ_JANSJH010000139.1:0-4966 GCF_047462495.1 Synechococcus sp. H55.2
GTTAAGTTGAATCTGGAACCTAGACAGAGGTGAGGCCATGCAACCCAAAGGCGTTTTCTGGAAGCGGCGGCAGGTGTTGGCGGGCCTGGGATCCCTAGGGGCTTGGCTGGTTGGGCAAAGCTCTCCTCTGGCGCAAAACACCGGCGAGAACCCAGTGGAGTTGGGATCCCTGAGCTGGGCAGATATCCTGGAGCGGGCGCGGGGCAGCCAGGTGAATTGGGCCATGTGGAGCGGCAGCGAGGCCATCAACGGTTTTGTGGATGGCTGGGTCAAGCGGCAGTTGCAAGAGCGCCATGACATTCGTTTGAACCGGATCCCGCTCACGGATACCGTGGAAGCGGTCAACAAAGTGATTGGAGAGGTGCAGGCCGGGTTGCGCAGCGGCGGCAGCCTTGATCTGATTTGGATCAACGGCAACAATTTCCGCACCCTCAAGCAGGGGAACTTGCTCTACGGCCCCTTTGCCCAGAAACTGCCCAGCCTGCAGTTCTACAACCCTGCCGATATCGCAACGGATTTTGGCCTGCCCACCGAAGGCTATTCTGCCCCCTACACCGGCAACTATTTCCTGATGGCCTACAATGCCGAACGGGTGCCCAATCCGCCCCGGAGCTATGCCGAATTGTTGGCCTGGGCCGAGGCCAATCCAGGCCGGTTCGCCTACGTGGCCCCGCCGGATTTTCACGGTAGCCGCTTTCTGTTGAGCGCCTTCTACGGTGTGACAGGAGGCCATGCCCAATACAGCGGGCCGGAGTTCAATGCCGAGCTTTGGGCGCAACAATCCCCCGCTCTGGTGGACTACCTGAAAAAGCTGGATCCCTTGTTGTGGCGGCGAGGGCAAACCTATCCACCCACCTTTGCCCGCCTGGCGGAACTATTTGCCAACGGCGAGGTGTGGCTGATCCCCACCTTTATCGACCAGGTGATCTTGCGCAAGGGCAACGGCCAGTTTCCCCCCAGCACCACCCCCTATGGAATCCCCGGCACCAGCTTGATCGATCCCTCGTTCACGGCCATTCCCATCAACGCGGCCAACCCTTGGGGGGCAATGGTTTTGGCGGAGCTCTTGGCCAGCCCGGAAGGACAACTGGAAAAGTTCAAGCCGGATGTGTGGGGGGATCTGCCCCTGATCGATATCCGTCGTCTGTCTGCCGAGCTGCAGACCAACTTTGCCCAGCTAGAAGCTGCCGCCGGGATCCCCATTCGCGAGGCCATCGCCGGCGCTGTGCCCATCGTCCACCCCGAATACACGGTGCAACTGGAAGCCCTCTGGCAGCAACAGGTTTTGCCGGGATAGGTGGCCCCTCACCCCCAGCCCCTCTCCCTGGGGGACTCCCTCACCCCCAGCCCCTCTCCCTCAGGGAGAGGGGAGCTTTCGCTTCTCTGTTTCTGCAGGTGAGATGCTGTTCTGGCTTGGGGCAGCCAAACGCGAAAATGCGTCCATCCTTCCAAGCTGCTGACGGAGATCTGGCCCCCCATGTGCTCCACCAGTTGCTTGACCAGGGCCAGCCCCAGGCCGGTGCCGCCGTGCTTCCAGCGATCCGACTGCGGGATGCGGTAGAACTTCTCAAAGATGCGGGGCAGCTCCGATTCCGGGATCTCGCTGCTGTTGCTGCAGACAAAGAGGATCCCTTCTCCTTCCCAGGCCACCTGCAGGTGGATGGATCCCGCGGGGGCGGTGTATTTGACGGCGTTGTGCAGCAGCTCGCGCAAGATGCGGCCCAGGGCCGTGGGATCCGCCTCAAGGGGTGGGATCCCCTCTTCTAGATGCAGTTGCAAACTTTGGTTTTTGGCCTGGGCCAGGGGCTGAACTGCCGCCACCAGATCCCGCAAATAGCGCGGCAGAAAGATCTCTTCGGGTTGGAGCAGATACTTCTCGGCTGCCAGCCGCTGCATGTCCAGCAGGTCGTTGATGAGATCAATTTGTCGGTTGCATTCCTTGAGGGCGATGGCGAAATAGTGCTGCTGCTTCTCGGGGTTATCGCGGGCTATTTGCAACATTTGTAGGGCCATGCGCACATTGGTCATGGGGGTGCGCAGCTCGTGGGAGACGGTGCTCAAGAAATCGTCCTTGAGCAGGTTGAGCCGCTCCAATTCCTTTACCTGGGCCTGGGCCGCCTCATACAGACGGGCCTGCCGCAGAGCCAGAGCAGACAGGTTGGCCACCTGATAGGCCAGTTGTCTCTCCGCTTCGGAAAACTCCTGCTGCCGCTCCAACAGCAGCAGCCCCAGCCGCTCTTGCTTGTCCCAAAGGGAGCAAGCCAAAAGCTGTACCCAGTGCCCGCCTCGCTCCTTTTGACAACAGCAGTGGACTTCCCAGGGCTGGTCAAGAAACGCATGGGAGTGCAGCAGGTGCCTCAGCTCGGGATCGTTGAGGTAGGCGGGATCCGCCTTCTCCGGAAACGAGCAAGCCGGGATCCAAGAGGATCCATCGGCACTGGTCAAGAAAATATGACAGCCGGTTAGGTTGAGGGCCTCGGCCAGGCTCTTGACCACCTCTTCCAGGATCTCCCCCTCCTTGAGGCCGGCCACCATCTGGCCGCTGAGGGAGCGCAGCACCGCCTCAAAGCGCAAAGACTGCTGCAGCTTGGCAGTACGCAGCGCCACCTGGGCTTCCAGCTCGCGGTTGAGGGCTTCTAGCTGCTGTTGGATCCGCTTTTGCTCGGTGATCTCCCGCCCCACCGACAGGATCTCCACCAGTTGGCCCTGGCTGTCGAAAATGCCCTGATCCACCCAGCTCACCCAGCGGGATTGGCCATCTTCGCCGGGGTACTCCCGCTCGCTGCGGTGGTAAGGGTGCTCAGGCGTCAGAGCCGCAAGGGACTGCAGCACCGCCTCCCGTTCTTGCGGCGGCAGAGAGTCCACCCAACGGCTACCTATCGCTTCTTCTGCGGAACGGCCAAAAAAGCGCAGGTAGGCAGGGTTAGCATAGGCGATGCAGCTATCGGGCAAAGAGCGGCAGATCAGCTCCGTCTGCTGCTCCACCACAGCGCGGTACTGCTGCTGCTGTTGCCAGAGGCGATCCAGCAAAGCTTGTTGGTTGGTGGCCGCCTGCTGCCAAGCCTTGGCCAGGGTCTGCACTTCTTGGATAGGGCCGGGATCCACAGGGGGCCAGGCCAGGATCTCAGTGTGCACAAATTGCTCCGCTATTTGGGTAAGGCGGCGCAGCGGACGAGAGAGGGCTTCGCTGAGGAGGATCCCGGCGGCCAAAAAGCCCAGCAGCAGCCCACCCCCCAACAGGGCCGCCTGCCGAGCACTGGCATAGACAGGGGCTAAAAGGGCGCCCTCCGGGATCCCGTAGACGAAATAAAAGCCCGGCCCCCATTGATCCTGAATGGCCATCACCTGCACCCAGTAAGGGATCCCGTCCACCCTGAGGCGCAGCAAACCTTCAGAGGCCGCCGTTGCCCAGGATCCCACCTGCTCTTGCACAGCCAGCAGCAGCGGCTGGGGAGACAGCTCCTCCCTGCCGGCCACCACCTGGCCCTCTTCATCCAGCAACCAGCTCACCCCTGGATACGCCAAGCTGGCCTGCAGATCCTCCAGAAAAGCCTGCAGTTGCTGAGCCGAGAGAGCAGCCACCAAGCTGCCGTAAACCCGCCCCTCCGCCTCGGCCAAGGGCAGCGCTGTCAGGATCAGCCGCTCCGGCCTCTGATTGGGAAACTCGACAAAAAAGTTGCTCACCACCCAGGTACGGCGGGCCCCTTCCTGTTGCAGGATTTCGGGAAACCAAGACAGCCGCCGCAAATCCACAAAGCCCAACTGCCGCGTCAAGCCGGTGGGATCCCCGCTTTCCGGATCCCGCTGGCAGCCCTGGACGGATCCCGGCTTCAGGCCTGGCGTGTGGTAGGTCCAGATCGACCCACCGGTGTGGCGGCGGGCGGTTACAAACCCCCCCTCCGCTGAGACAAAGCCGATATAGCTCAGCTCGGGAAACTGCTGCAACTGGCGGGCAAAATAGGCCTCAAGCCTCTCCAGATCTTGCGGCTGAAGCGCGGCCAAATTGGGCAGTAGCTCCCACTGGACTGCCCCTTGATTGAGGGCATTGATCTGAAGGGGGGCTTGGAGATAGCGCCTGAGGTGCTCTTCAGTGCGATGGTTAACCTCACTCTTCAGGTGCTCGGCCAACTGCAGCGCCATCTGCCGGCCAGCCCGCCAGGAGAGATAGCCCACCCCGCCTGCCCCCCCAGCCACTGCCAACAGCAGCGGCAACAGCAGCGCCACCTGCAAAGGAACCGCTCGAGAAGTGAGGAAGGGCAGGCGCATTGGAGAAGAAGAGGAAAACAGCATGGGATCCCTAGGCTTGGGGCGGCTCCAGAGCTCGCTGCAAAGCGCCGAGGAGAATTTCGGCACCAATGGCCAACAGCGCCACCGGGATTGCTCCCACCAACAGGATAGCGTTGTCGTAGAGGGCAAACCCCAGCGTGATGAAGCTGCCCAGCCCGCCCGCCCCGATAAAGGCGGCCAACGTGGCGCTGGCAATGACCTCGATAGTAGCGGTTTTAACACCGGCCAAGATTACCGGCAACGCCAAGGGGATCTCCACATGGCGTAGCACCTGCGCCGGCGTCATGCCCATTCCCAAAGCAGCTTCGCGTAGAGCCGGATCGAGACTGCGGAAGGCCACATCCGTGCTGATTAAAATGGGGGGCAAGGCCAAGATCGTCAGGGCAATCGCCGCCGACTGAAAGCCAAGGCCAAAGTAGGGAATGGCCAAAAACAAAATCGCCAAGCTGGGGATCACCCGCAAGCTGCCGAAGGCATTGATCACCACGAGGGAAACCACCTGCGAGCGGGAGCTGCCAAAACCCAAGGGCAGGCCCACCAGCAACGCGATCCCCAGCGGCACCGCCACCAGTTGTAGGTGCTGGAGGAAAGCTTGAACTAGCAGGTCGCTGTTGCTGTAGGCGTAACTTAAAGAGCTGGCCAAAAGACTCATCGAGGGTGGGTAGGTGGCAGCAAGCTC
>NZ_JANSJH010000140.1:0-4657 GCF_047462495.1 Synechococcus sp. H55.2
CCAAAACCACCCAGCCTTGCCCCACCGTCCGTTTCCACAACTCAAAGTGCAAGTGGGGCCCCGTCACCGCTCCCGTCGCCCCCACGTAGCCGATTACGGTGCCCTGCTTCACGACTTCTCCCACACCCACAGCAGATTCAGACATATGGCCATAGCGGGTGCGCTGGTTGCCGGCATGCTCCAGCACAACGGTGATCCCCAGACCGCCCAGGGATCCCGAAGTGACCACCTTGCCGCTCAAAGAGGCCAAGATCGGCGTTCCCAGGCTGGCCCCCAAATCCACCCCGGCATGGAACTCCGGCTCTCCGCGAATGGGGTGAATTCGCATGCCAAACCCAGAAGTAATCGGCACCGGATGGGGTAGGGGATAGAGCAGTCGTTCTTCACCTGCCGCCAGTTCTGGTAACTCCGGCGTTGGCGGTTCAGGCGCTTGGGTCTGGCTGGGATCCTCAATGCGAATCTCTTCACCTGGGGTGAGGATGATGCGGCGACCGGAGCTGCGTTCCATCAGCACCACCGGCACCCCACCTTCAGGTTGAGAAAAGGACGCCGTGCCGCTATTGCCGGGGGTGGCCAGGCCACGGTTTTTTTTCGGCTCAATAACCATTTCCCGGCCCACCACCGTCTCTGGGTGGGTTCCCGCCTCAAGAGCTTCTCCCCGTAGAGGAATGGCCCCATCCAGCAGCAGGGCTGCCGCCCCAGGCGTGTCCAGAGCCGGCTCCACCACGGGCGGTGGGGGCAAAGGGTTGGGTTGTGTCTGGGCCAGCAGAGCCGTGGGATAGAGCCAAAGCAGACCCAGCCAAAAGCGCAGCCGTCGCCTTTGTGGGAAGAAAAGGCGCGCTGCCGCAACCAAAGGCTTCATCACCGCACTCAACACAGGCCACACAAGAAAAACCAGAAAGGCTACAGATCGCCGCCAACAGGAGCGTGATAGCTCAAGCGAACTTGGTCAGGTGCAAGCGTCAGGATGGATCCTTGCTCCCCTTGTGTTTGTACTCGCACCCGCCCATCCTCGGCAAGGCCCAAGACCGTGAGGCTGCTTTCCCCCTGGGCTCCTTGGACTTGCGACTGAACCATCCAGGCTTCGTACTCTGGGCGAACGGGGCCAAATCCCTCTTGCAACCAGACCTGGAATCCCTGCTCCATCCCCTGCAGAACCCAGCCGGCAATCTCGGTGCGGTCGAGGGACTGTCGGGATCCCAAGATGTGGGCTAAGGTGATCGCCCCGGCGGGCACGGGATTGTTGATATTCACACCCACGCCGGCCACCAGCCCCAGCAGTTGCCCGTCCCCCCCAAAGCGGCTTTGCACCAGGATCCCCCCCAGCTTGAGCAGAGAATCCGGGCCCACCACCACCAGATCGTTGGGCCATTTCAGCCGCAGCGGGATCCCCAGTTTTTGCCGCAGACTGCCCGCAATACCCCAGCCCAAGGTCAGGGTCAGTTCCAGCAGCGAGTGATGCAAGGGCGGGGATCCCAGCCAGACCGATAGATACAGCCCTCCCGGCTCAGAGTGCCATACCCGCCCATGTTGACCTTGCCCGGCCCGTTGGCGGGTGCTGACCAAAACCGTGCCCACCGGCAGCGGCTGTGGAAACCGGCGGCTCCAGTCCAGGAGCAGCCGATTGGTGGAATCGGTTACCGCCACCTGCAGGAGGTAATGGCCCCAATGGCCCACCTGGGATCCCAGCCGCGAGGGGGAAAGCATCTCCCTCAGCTCAGCACAATATCTTCCGCCGGACGCTGGGCCAGCCGCTTTAGGTTCTGATAGCGCAACATGTCCAGTAGATCATTGCCGGAGCGCCCCTCCAGACGGGCCTCCACGTGCAGCGCCTGCCCCAGAGCCTCCACCGCCTGCAGCCGTGGGATCCCGCGCAACACCAGACGATCCACCGCATAGGCATCGGCAGCCAACAGACGGCGGTCGTTGGTTTGGTCGCGGCGCAACTGCCAGAGGGCCAAGCCACTCAAACCTCCCGAAACCGTTGCTCCCACCGGATCCTGCTGCACAGCCTCAAAGATCAAGCTCAACCCTCCCAGAGCTGCTATGGCCAGGTAAAAGTCGATCTGCCGCGAGGCTGCCCGGCTGTAGTAGCCCACCTTGTGCAGGAACAGCCCCGCTCGCTGCAGGGGGGTAAATTGCCGCCACTCGTAGGGCTTGATAAACAGCCGCATTTGCCGTTCCCAGGGCATTTGCCGACGGCCCTTGATCACCACTGTCTGCCGTTCCGAGGCCGGCAAGATCTTGACGCTCTCTCGCATACTGGCAGGCAGCAGATCCAGCAGGCGCTCGATCTCAGCCTGCTCCAGAACGTAGTTTTCGTAGCCGTAGTATTCCGAGTCCATGCCGGGCCTGCTCCTCAGCTTAATCCCATCGCCTGACGCATCTCTCGCACCGCCCGATCCAGTCCTACCAGCACCGCTCGGCTGATAATGCTGTGGCCGATGTTCAGCTCCTCCATACCCGGGATCCGCGCCACCGGGCCGACATTCCAGTAGGTGAGACCATGTCCCGCATTCACCCGCAGGCCCAGTTGAAGGGCCTGTTGGCAGCCTTTTTCCAGATGCTCAAGTTCCACCTGCCGCCGAGCTGCGGAGGCAGCTTCGGCATAGCGCCCCGTGTGCAGCTCCACCCAGCGGGCCCCCACCTGGGCGGCAGCGGCAATTTGCACTGGATCCGGGTCGATAAACAAGCTGACCGGAATGCCGGATCCCTGCAGTTGGCCGACCACATCGCTAAGACGCGCCACCTGCCCTGCCACATCCAGGCCCCCCTCGGTGGTGATCTCCTCCCGCCGTTCGGGAACCAAAGTGACGTAGTCGGGCTTGATCTCCAGAGCAATGGCCACCATCTCATCGGTGGCGGCCATCTCCAGGTTGAGGTGGGTGCGCACCGTTTGCCGCAACAGCCGCACATCCCGATCTTGAATGTGACGGCGATCCTCGCGCAAGTGCACTGTGATCCCATCTGCCCCCGCCAACTCGGCGATCACTGCCGCTGCCACCGGATCCGGCTCTACGGTGCGGCGAGCCTGGCGAAGGGTGGCAATGTGGTCGATGTTAACTCCAAGACTTAACAAGGCCTGACTGCTGTGGGTGTAAAGGATTCTAGAATGCTCCTAGTATTACATTATGCAATTTGCGCCGGTCAGACGAGCCTGGATGCTGTGGGGCTCAGGCGGCGGGGAGGCAGCCTTTACTCTATGATCAAAATGCTCGAAAGCGATGTCTCGCCTGTGCGGGATCCACTCCAGGCTTGCCATGACTGATCCAAATGCCTCTCTGGCGGTGGGACAACACTCAATCATTGACCGGGCGCGGGTGCCGGCCCTGATTGCCCAATACCTGCCGGTGGAGATCTGCATTTACTACCAGGTTGTGCCCGTGGCCCTGGATACCGACAGCCTCATTTTGGGCATGGTGGATCCCCAGGATTTGGCAGCGCTGGACTACGTGAGCAAGATGCTGGCCTATTCCCAGATCTCCGTTGAGCCGATCCCGCTCACCGCTCAGCAGCAGCAGGATCTCATTGCCTACTACTTCAGCCATCCCCCCGACCCGGCAGAGGTGGAGCGGCTGCGCCTCCAGGCCCAAGCCAGCCGGGTGACGCGGGAGGTTCCCGCTCCTGTGGCGGGGCCACCCACGCAGTTGACGCCAACCCAGCCCCCCTCCGCTCGGCCAACTGCTCCGCCTGTCCCCGCCGACGAATCGGAAGAGACGGTGCAGCAGTTGCTCAACTCGATGCTGCGACGGGCTTTGGATGAGAAAGCCGAGCAGATTTTTGTGGAACCTCAAGAGGGGGCTTCTTGTCGGGTGCGCTACCGTCAGCAGGGGATTTTGCGGGATCTGTTCAAAGATCTTTCGGAGTCCATACGGGCGAAGTTGCTCGCCTCCATGAAGCGGATGATGGCACTGGATCCAGAGCTGCTCGGAGAGCCGCAGCAGGCAGAGGTGGAACGGGTATACCGGGGGGAGCCACTGGTTTTGCAGTTGCGCATTATCCCGCAGCGCTCCAAAAGTGGCCAGACTGCCCTCGCCAGAGAAGGAGCCATCTTGAGTATTTTGCGAGGGGAAGCCCTCCAGAAATATCAACAAGGTCAGAATAACCTCCGCGTCTCCGAGACCTTAGCCTTGGCCCAACAGACCCATCAACTGCTACAACAACTGCAAAGTGCTCTCAGCAACACAATCGACAAACTCAAGCAGTACCCCAGTCCACCGCGGAGCGACTGGCCCCTGATGACAGAGGTGTTGGCAGCTATCCAGGCTCAAGCCCAGATGATCGCCATCCATCAGCAGGACTGGGAAAAACTCAATTCCGGCAGTTGAGCCCCCAGGCATTTCGAGGGCATCTTAGCTTTTGCCTTGCTTCTTGGCTTTATGGGCTCCCACTGCCTTTTGCCGGTGGCCCAAGTTTCTCATTCCCGTTGCAAACCCAAGCAGTTTTTTCCTAACGGGATCCCTCCCGCAACAGCACCAAAATCACACCGGCAATAATGCTGATGGTGGCCCCGGCAATGAGACTGGTGGCCAGACGTTCCAGCCGTTCTCCGATGCTCTGAGCGGTGTCGAACTTAAAAGTCAGTTTTTCCAGGTCACCTGATAGTTTCTCGACGTCGCCCGATAGTTTCTCGACGTCGCCCGATAGTTTCTCGACA
>NZ_JANSJH010000141.1:0-4561 GCF_047462495.1 Synechococcus sp. H55.2
GACTGTAGCTCATGCGGCCATAGTAATGGCGGCCTACCAGGGTAAGAACCGGCACCCCCATGTAAAGGGCTTCCATGGTGTGGGTTGCACCTGTGTAGGGAAAAGTATCTAGAATAAGATCAACGCAACCCAGTTGCCCACGGTGCTCCTCTGCTGTCTTAGTTGTAGCTAGGAAGCGTACTTTTTCATCTACTCCTAATTCTTTCGCCTTTGTCTTGTAGCGACTAATTACAGTAGATATCTCACCAGAGACTTTGACAATTAAGATTGCATTTTTGACTTCTTTAGTTATCCGTAAGTGAGCTTCAATACACTCCGAGGTACGCTTATAAGCACTAGATGCTGTTAAGAACAGTAAGTGATAAGGTTTTACATTAAGCTTACTCTTAAACTCATCTTTGGCTAAAGGAAAGAAATCTAAACTATCAATGGCACAGTAGCTCGGCAAACGAATTATTTTCTCTTGGTAATCAACTTGAGCATCCTCTGGCAGTATGTGTGGGTCGGCCAGAAAATAGTCAAACTCCGGCAATCCGACAGCATCTCCGCCTAACCATCCTATTTGAATAGGTGCGCACCGCAAGGCTGCACTCATATTTGCTTCGTGAATGGTTAAGGAGTCCATAAAAATCATGATGTCAACTTGGTCTTCGCGAGCTTGGGACACTACCTTGGGAATTGGCGTACCTTTTGGAAGGATGCGAAAGAACAAGTGATCGTGAGAGCTAAATCTTTGATAGAGATTATCATGCGAAGCTATTTCTTCAGTTGAATGTCCCCAAAAGTAATAGTACGATACATCCAAAGCTCCGCGATTTTGCAATCTTAACGAAGATTCGCTTAGGAAACCTACAGAATGACGCCGAAAGCAATTTCCTAAGTATCCTATGTGAGGCTTCTTGTGTGCTTTGTACAGCGCTTTCTGTTTTTCCCAGTGCTCCAACCAGGTAAAGTTTCTCTGCCTGGCCATGAGATTGAGAGTTTGAGAGAGAATTCGCCCGCCCAGTTGCTGATACCTTCTGATAAGCGATCTATCATCACTAACATAACTCCAGCAGAAGGCAACCCTGGACAAAATAACTCTGGCTATTGTCAAGCTATCCGATAGATTTTCAAGTGTCACCTGCCAGTCTTCCAGAAGGCAGGAACTCAGATGTTCTGTGATTTTGTCAATGATGTCTTTGATTTTTTCAGATTTAGAGGTGCGAATCAGCTTTTCTAGTGATTCGGCGAGAAGAGCTAGATAAACTATCAAGTTATCTTTATTCTCATCGGCAAGTGCTAAAAGTCTATCGCCAATTAGGCTGTAGTAATTGCTTGCTGAGTTATAGGATATTGCACCAACTATTTGATTAAACTCAGTTCTGATTATATCCTCTACTTTGTAGAGCCCATCGTAGTCTTTAGCTTTGTCTGGACTGAAAATAATTGCTAATTGAGATAGCAAACCTATAAATGCCGTTTTTTGGGCTTCTTGCAGTAATGGGATTAGTGAGTTTGCGATTGCGAAAAATAGATCTATATAACCTTTATCCAGCAATAGGGTAAGCGCTTTTACTGATTGAGAGCTTTCCTCTATGCGAACCGTGTTTGAATGAGCACTCTTGGTCTGTTTGTCAAGACACTCTAGGAGAGCTTGACCGTATAGCACTACTGACAAATCGTCTTCTGAGTCTACTGCATGAATTAAGAGCTTCTCAACGTTGTCTTTTTGTAGAGGATCTAGCTCAAAAGCTATCTCCCTTAGCTTTAGGGAAATCTGAAGGCCTTGCCTCTGACCTTTACCTTCGACGCTTTCCAGCTGGGTAGCTGCTTCTAGGATTGCCGAAGAGGCCTGTTGGCCCGAAAGAAGACCCTCAGTAACCAGCGACCTGAGAGTTAAGTAGGCCCTGCGGTGGTGAGGTGCAGATTGGAGAGCTTGGCAGAGCCGGGCAAGGGTGAAATCAGCCTTATCCAGAGCCTTGCTGATAGGCTGCGACCCGGCCAAGAGCTGCTCGAGGAAATAGCCCCACTCCGGGGGAGATAGGTTTTGATAGATTTCTCTGACCTGACCTTGAAATGCGTCGGGCTGATCGTCTTGCATAACCTTGACCTCGGCAGCCAAGGCCTCAAGGCTTGAATCGGAAGGCAAAGTAGAAAATTTACCTATCATACCAGAAAAGCTAAGCACTTGAAAGCACTAAAGTACCACCTTTCCCACTCGATGGCAAGATTCGGCAAGATCCGCAACTTTGCGTAGGGGGAGGCTGATATGGACTGGCGGTGGCGTGGGTATGCTAGGGCTAGCAGCTAAGCTGCGATGTCAAGTATGAACTACCTCTCTAAAGGACATAAGCCATGAGTGCCAAGACTCGTCAATCTTTGCTGCGTGCCAAGCTGGCACAGCAGCTCCTTTCCAAAGCCAAAGGCTTCACCTTGATCGAGCTGCTGGTGGTGATTGTGATTGTGGGTATTCTGACCGCGATTGCTGTTCCCCAGTTCTTGAACCAGATCCGTCGTGCCCGCGCTGCTGAGGGGCAAACGGCCCTAACTGCTGCTTCTCGTGGCGCCGAGGTCTACCGTATGGACACGACTGTGTACCCCGAAGGGTGGGCCAATATCGCTCCCGATCAGTGTAACACAAACGACAGAGCTGCACCCGACTACTGCGGACCGCAGGGTGACAAGTTCGTGAACGATCCCTGGGCTTCATATACCGCAAACTATGCGGAACCCACGTTCGACGGCGGGGGCACGCCAACTGGTGCAGTGATTTCAACAGAGGCAACCACGGCTTCCTATGTCAACCGCAGCAACGAGCCAATTAAATGTGAGATTGGTGTGGGAGATCAAGCTACTGAAATTGCAGAGAATAGTGAGTTCTATGTAGGCCGCTCTTGTAACGTGTTTGACTAATCTACTCTGAGTGCCCCATACTGCTCCCCAGATTTGGGGAGCTTTTTTAGTGCTTTGGGAGGGATTGGGAGAGGTTCTTGGCACAAGGTGCTCTGGCCATTGCCCTCCCCTAGAGCCTTAAAATGTAAGCAGCTTAGGGGTGTCACTTTAGCTGCTCAAGGGATCCGAAAAATGTCGGTTCGTCAACCAAAGCCAAAGTCGATTAACGGAAACGCCCGCAAATACTACAGATATCAGGAAGCCTGGAGACGCATAAAGCGAGCACAGGAAGAGGAATTCTTTCTAGAAGTGGTGACCATTGCAGAAAGCATCATTACCGACCGTCTGATTTCTCGCTTGGTCAAGGTTGAGAAGTTTATCCCCAGTGCTCAAAACTATTCGTTCCACCTTTTAATCAAAAAATGGAAAAAACGGCTACAAGCAGAACATACAATCATGTTGAGAAACCAGAAACACTTCGAGAGCTGATTCGCCAAGTAAGTGAATGGCGAAAGCAGAGAAATGCAGAGAAATTATGTTGTTCACGGGATTGTGAAGGATAATGCTGATAGTGAGGGACAGAGCATAGAAGATTTCATTGTCAAGGCTAAAAAAGTCGCTGAAATAGGAAGACAATTGGCTAGGAGAGTTTCTGCATGGCAGCAGAAACATAAGAGATATACCGTAGGGGAAAATAAAGTAAAGTGAATAGAGTTTCAGACTAATTCAGCCGAGCGGATCCTTTTGCCAGTAACTGCGAAGGGTAGGAAATGGGAGTGAGGATACCCTTCTCTACTAAGCTTTGGTTAATCATAGGGTTGTCGTAGAGTGTGAGCTCTTGATAAAGAGCCACCATTTGATTGATATCTCCTGAGCAGTAGGCATCTCGTGAGCGCAAGTGGAAGGGAACTCGAATGAGATTTGATTTTGAGCGCCACCAGTAGTCGGGAAAGTTTCCCAGTTGAGCGTACTTCTTGTAGTAGTTCTGGAAGCCGCAATTCAGGTAGTGCAAAACGGTTGGAGATGAGGTGACTAGGGTATGCTCCTCTGGAATGTCGAAACTATGTACGCTATTTGGCAAAATACTGGGATAAACTCGAGCTGCTGATTTCCCATTTTGATAAGCTAGAAAGTATTGGCTCTTGCCAGAGGTACTCTGAAACTTGGCATAAAAATCTGGATCTAAAACAGCAGGGTTTCTCTTGAACAGAGTAACTTCGCGAAAGTAATCTTCAATCTCAAACTTTTCGGGGGCCGCCTCGTAGTTTAAGAAGCGAACCTGAAGTATGTCGTTATCTAGCTGGTCAAACCAGTCCAAAGTAAGTGCCTCGCCGAGATAGAAGAGCTCATCTCCATCAATATGAATGATCCAATCCATGCCTTGGTCAAGGGCAAGCTGTATAGCAGTTTCCACATTTAAAATCTGGCGGGCCATGACCTCGTAGCCAACATGAGGGCCATATTTCGCATAGAGGATATTGCCTAGCGCTTGCTGGACTTGCAAAGCTTCGTCATTGGGAATAGCTGTTACGTCGGAGAATCTAAGCGCTATCTGAGCAGCGGGATCCTCTGGATCGTCAAAGAAGATATAGATGTGGGCGATTCCAATGGCGAGGTGGTAGCGAATAAAGGATTCCAAGCAAACTCCTGGATCCCGAACCGTGGTAACAATACAGACTCTGGCCAT
>NZ_JANSJH010000142.1:0-4486 GCF_047462495.1 Synechococcus sp. H55.2
GCAGAAGTGCCGCAAGAATCCTCTTAACTCTTGCCTAATGCCTCTGAGCACCTGGATCCTATCGGCAGCCTTCCCCAATTGGACTAACGGCGGGTGCGGGATCGAGTCAGCCTTCGGATGGCTTTCGCCGCGCGATAGGTGGCCCAGATCAGGTGAACGAACAGGGCCAGCACCACCATCGCCACTGCCGCCGCCCCAACGTTGCCCAGCCAGCCCCACTCCTCTAGCCCCGTCAGGGCCACCAAGGCCCAAGAGGCAGGGTGCAGCATTCCCCCCAAAAGGAGAATCTGGGAAAACAGGTGCCCGGCTGTGAAGCGGGATCCCAGCGTCACCAGGGCCAGCCCGCCGCCGATGTTGATCAGCCCCATATTGCCCAAAAAGGCGTAGCAGATGTGCCAGGCGTACTTTTGTTTGGGCACCTCTTGCCAGGAAAGGGGCTCGGCAGGGATCCCTGGCAAATCTTGCGGAGCGGGCAGCAGCGGCTGAACCTGGCCGAGGATCCAGCCGAGAGCAATGGCGGCGACCAGCATCGCCACTCCCGCCTTCACATTTAACTTGCCGGGGATGGTTAGCTCAGGGTGGGCCCACATCGCCGATCCTCCGCCCAATCTGTCCTAGCCTATCCTGTCTTTGCCCCCCATTGGCCAACGGCCTCAATCCGTGGGATAGAGCGGCGTGCCACAGCGCTTACAAAACTGGGCATCCTCATCGTGCTGGGAGAGGCCACAGCCTGGGCAGGCCCACTGCACCGAGGTGCTGCTTTTCACCAGTTGCTTGATCAGCTCTCCCACCTGCCAAGGGATCAGGGCAACACCGGTCAAGATCATCAGCACCGTCAACAGCCGGCCCAGCTCAGAGGTGGGGGTGAGATCCCCAAACCCCACCGTGGTCATGGTGACAACAGAAAAGTAGAAAGCATCCAAAAAGGTGGCAAAAGCGCCGGGATTGACCGGATGTTCCACCTGGTAGATGAGGCCAGAGTAGACAAAGACAATCGCAAAGAGAGTAAAAAGGATGCGCAACAAGATGCGGGTGTCAGCGGAGATTACCTGACCAAATAGGGTCTTGCCCTCCACCAGGCGCAGCAGCCGCAAGATGCGGAACCAGCGCAAGAGGCGGATAAAGCGAATATCCGTCAGCCCGGCAAAAAAAGGCAAAATCGCCAGCAAGTCAATCAGCGAATAGAGACTAAAGAGGTAGCGCAGCTTTTGCGGAGCCGCTGCCCAGCGCAGCAGATACTCCACCACAAACAGGCCGAGGATGAGGCGATCCAACCGCTCCAGCCCAAGGCGCACCTGGGGAGAAATGGGGTAGGTCTGTACCACAAAAAAGGCAGACGAACAAAGAACCAACCCCGCCACCAGCCAGTTCACCCAGCGGCTTTCAGGAGTGTCTTGATCCCCCCAATACCGCTGGAGGAGGCCAGCAGGGACAAGCTCGGCTTGAGGGGGGGCCTGGGAGGGTAGGGTGGTCACAAACGGGATCCAGCTGGGAGAGATCGAGAGAGTTTCCTTTCAGCGCCTATTGGGCGTACCTTGACTAGGGTAATGGAAACTGGTAAGTGGAGCGAACTTCGCTCCTGCAAACGTCTAGGCTTGAGTTGAGTATTGAATCGATGTTGCCTCCCATTGTCCTGGCTTCGCAATCTCCTGCCCGCCGCCAATTGTTAGAAGCTGCCCGGATCCCTTTTCGCGTTCAACCCAGCTATTTTGACGAAAGCCAAATCCAAAGCTCGGATCCGGTGGAGCTGGTGCAGAAGCTGGCCTCGGCCAAAGCCGAAGTGGTGGCGGCCCAACAACGGCAGCCCGTCTTGGTTATCGGGGCCGACTCGGTGCTCTACCTAGGTGGCGAGATCCTGGGCAAGCCGGCCAATGCTCTGGAAGCGGAACGGCGCCTGCGGCAAATGCGGGGCGAAGTGGGAGAGCTCTACACGGGCCATGCCTTGATTGATACGAGGCAGAGCCGCCGCCTCGTCCACTATGCGGTCACACGGGTGTTTTTTGCCAAGCCCAGCGACGAGGAGATCCGCGCCTACGTGGCCACCGGCGAGCCGCTCAATTGTGCTGGCTGCTTTGCCATCGACGGTCGGGGCAGCCTGTTCGTGGAGCGGATCGAGGGGTGTCCTGGCAACGTCATTGGGCTGAGTTTGCCCCTGCTGCGGCGCATGATCCAGGAGCTGGGCTATTCCCTCACCGAGGCCTGGAGTTAGCCGTCCAGGTGCTGCCGGAGCAGCTCGTTGGCCAACTTGGGATCCGCCCGCCCCTCGGTTTTTTTCATCAATTGCCCGACAAAGTAGCCGAAGAGCTTGGTTTTGCCCCCCCGATACTGCTCAAGTTGCTCGGGGTTTTCCGCCAGCACCTCGGCGATCATCTGCTCCAAGAGGCTGCCATCGGAGATTTGGGTCAGGCCCTTGGCCTCCACCAGGGCGCGGGCCGAACCGCCTTTTTCCAGCAGCTCCGGCAGGATCTCCTTGGCAATTTTGCTGGAAATGACGCCCTGCTCGATGAGGCCGATTAGCTCGGCCAGGGTTTCCGGCTTCAGGGCGATGTCCGGGTAGTCCAGCTTGTGGGTGTTGAGGTAGCTGGCGATGTCGCTCATCATCCAGTTGGCGGCTGCCTTCGGGTCGGCGCCAGCGGCAACCACGGCCTCAAAGTACTCGGCGGTGTTGCGTTCGTCGCTGAGGTAGCGGGAGTCGTACACCGAAAGTCCGTACACCTCTTGGTAGCGCCGCCGCTTCACGCCGGGCAATTCCGGCAGCTCCGCCTGCCAGCGGGCTTTTTGCGCTTCGGTGACGCGGATGGGCGGCAGATCCGGCTCGGGGAAATAGCGGTAGTCGCTGGATCCTTCTTTCTTGCGCATGCTGATGGTGCGCTGGCTGTTTTCTTCCCAGAGGCGGGTTTCCTGCACGATGGGCTCGCCTGCTTCCACGGCTTTGACTTGGCGGTTGAACTCGTACTCGATGGCCCGCTGGATGGCGTTGAAGGAGTTCATGTTTTTGATTTCCACCTTCGTGCCGAAGGTCTGGCTCCCCAGCGGGCGCACCGAGATGTTGACGTCGCAGCGCAGGGATCCCTCCTGCAGGTTGCCGTCGCACAGCCCGGCGTAGCGCAGGATGCGGCGCAGCTCCTGCACATACTCGGCTGCTTCTTCCCCGGTGCGGATATCCGGCTCGCTGACGATCTCGATGAGGGGAACTCCCGCCCGGTTGAAATCCACCAGGGAATAGCTGGATCCTGAGAGCCGATCGCTGCCAGCGTGCACCAATTTGCCCGCGTCTTCTTCCATGTGCAGACGGGTGATGCCGATGCGCTTGCTGCGGCCATCGCTGAGCTGGATCTCGACCCAGCCCTGGGTGGCAATGGGCAGGTCGTACTGGGAAATTTGGTAGTTTTTGGGCAGGTCGGGGTAGAAGTACTGCTTGCGGTCGAACTTGCTGTAGGGGGCGATGGTGCAATTGAGGGCCAAGCCGGCCTTGACCGCGTATTCCAGCACCTTCTCGTTGAGTACCGGCAGCGTGCCGGGCAGGCCCATGCAGATGGGATCAATTTGGGTGTTGGGGGGAGCGCCAAAGGCCGTCGCGCTGCTGGAGAAGATCTTGGAGCGGGTGCTGAGCTGGCAGTGCACCTCCAACCCAATCACAGCTTCGTATTCCACTTTGGCAGGGGCAGCAACCGTCATGGCTTCGGAAAGAGAATGCTGTTTCCCCATTCTAGTGGGATGTCGCCGGTTTCCCTCTCAAACGGTGGGACGGATCTCGAAGGTGGAGAGGCCCTTGGGCAGCTCGCAACGCTGTTCAACGGCCTCCACCTGCGAGCCGGGGCTGCCTTGCTGGCACCAGCGCAGCATTGCCTCCACCGCCGCCGGGGATCCCTCAAAAACGGCCTCCACGCGCCCATCCCGCAAGTTGCGCACCCAGCCGCCAACACCGGCGTTGCGGGCCATCGCTTCGGTGTAGGCGCGAAACCCCACCCCCTGCACTCGCCCGCGTACCCAAACGTGAACGCGAACCCTGTCGCTCATGTTGATGCCGATCCCTCTGAGGTACTGCCAGGTTCTGGGGCCGAGGTCGGCTCGGCTGGCTGGGCGGCAGCCTTCTCCGCCTGCTGCTCCAGGCGCTGCCAAAGAAAGTTAATGAGGGCAACCAGCGTCAGGATCCCCAACGAGATCCCGCCGGCGTACCCAATGGCTTGCCACAGCACAGAGGACATGAGCTTAACCTCACGAATGCCGGTGCGGAGGAACCCAACCTTTCTGCACCTTAGCAGAGGTCTTGGCCGACCAGGCGACCTATGGGCACGTTTGACAAACCCTCTGGAAAACCGTTCCGGCACAGAGATTTGACGGCAGGGGCAAAAGACTGGGTTGGCCTAATTTCCCAGGGATGCGTAAACTACCCGGCTCCGACCGCTAAGCGGTACGGAGCGGGCTTCTGGTAGCCCTGCAGTTGGCAAGCCAACCACGGGCCTCTAGGCCGGTTTACAGCGAC
>NZ_JANSJH010000143.1:0-4391 GCF_047462495.1 Synechococcus sp. H55.2
GTAGTCCATTTAGCACAAGGTCAGTTACCCAATAGCGATGTTGCCCTCACCCCCGGCCCCTCTCCCTCTGGGAGAGGGGAGTTAGAGCGGCGCGTAGCAATGTAGAGAAACGTTTCGTTGCTATTTGAAATGACTATAATTTGAGATCATGAAAGCTTGATAAAAGCACAGTCTCTACTCTACAAACCAATAGAGGCGAAACTCAGCCGACCTACTGAACAGACGGATCCATTTGGCTGGGGAAAAGACCCGGCTAGCATCGAAGCCACCCCTCTGCTGCGCTTATGGACTTGCCGAAAACTCTGCTTGGGGAGATCCCTCTCTACCACCATGAGTCCGTTCTGACTGAAGAGGTGGTGGCCTATCTGCAACCAAGGAGTTCGTCCCGCGAACGGCAGGGCGGCACCTTTTTGGACGTGACGGTGGGAGGGGGTGGACACAGCTTGGTGCTGCTACAAAGAGGAGCAGAGCGAGTGGTGGGGCTGGATCGGGATCCGGCAGCTCTGCGGGCGGCCCAGGCGCGTTTGGCCGCAGCAGGGATCCCCGACAGTTGCCTCCGACTCTGGCACCTCAACTTTGCCGATTTCGATCTGCAGCAGCACGGCTTTCGGGATGAGCAAGGGCAGGGGATCCCCTTCGATGGCATCGTGGCCGACCTGGGGGTGAGTTCGCCACAACTGGACTCTCCTGAGCGAGGATTTAGCTTTCGCCGGGAGGGGCCGCTGGATATGCGCATGGATCCCGGTGCTGATCTGGAAACCGCTGCCGATTGGGTCAATCATCGCCCGGTGGAAGACTTGATCGACATTTTCACCCGCTATGGCGAAGAGCGATTTGCCCGCCGCATCGCCCACCGCATCGAACAGTCGCGCCCCCTTTTCACCACCACCCAACTGGCCCAGGTGGTTTGCCAGGCGGTACCCCCGGCAGCGCGGCGAGGCCGTATCCACCCGGCCACCCGGATCTTTCAGGCGTTGCGCATTGCCGTAAACCGAGAACTCGAGGCTTTGGAAACCTTGCTGGCTCAGGCTCCCACTTGGTTAAAACCCGGCGGCAGGTTGGCCGTGATCAGCTTCCACAGCCTGGAAGATCGCCTGGTGAAATGGGCCTTTCGCACAGATCCCCGCTGGCAGGTGCTCACTCCCAAACCCGTGTGCCCTTCCGAGCTGGAACAGCAACGCAATCCGCGTGCCCGTTCTGCCAAACTGCGAGTGGCTGCCCGCCGAGCGGCGCCGTGATTGCCCTCCACCTCGCCTGGAGGTTTGATTTAGCACCCTGCGTCTCATCGTGGAAAGCTGCTGCAGATCGGATAGAGTGGGTCGGAAAAGGACTCCGTCCCGCTGGCGCGAACGGCAGCGACCCATTGCTAGCGTTGTGACGTTGGCACTTGGTGTGTGTGAGGTTTGAACTCTATGATCAGCCAGCCTTTGAACACAGGCCGTGGCCGCCGCCCTTTTCCACTGCAGAGCAAAACCGCGACCTTGCCTGCCCGCCGCCACCCAAGGACGGTTGCCCACGCCAGCAAAGTCAGTCGCCCCCAGCCCTTAAAATCGGCTCATCCCCACAGTCGGGATCCCGTCTGGAAAAAACATCTGGTCAGGTGGCAACAGATCTCCACAGGCATGGCCATTGTCTCGGGGTTGGCGGTGCTGGGCCTCTACAGTTGGACTGTGCATACCCAAAGCCAATGGAGCCAGCGTTACCAGGTGTGGCAGCAGATGCAGCGCAACGAACGGCAGTTTCTGCTGGCTCAAGAATCCATCGCCAATGCTCTGCGGGAAGTTGCCGACCGCTCCGACATGGTGCCGCTGGTGCCGGAGCGGATGATCGAGGTGCCTTTCGCCTCCCCTGGCCCAGTTGAACCCCATCCAGGCCACCAGGCCGCGCTCCGCGCCGCTAGCCCGACCGAAAAAGCCCCGCCCTTTTATCCGGTTGGGTACTAGTCCAACGGATCCAATCGATAGCGGCTGAGCCAGTGATCCAAATGCACTTCCTCCTCATCCAGCAGTTGGGCGTTGATCAACCCCCGTTTAAAAGCAAGGCGGATGGCGCGGGCCCGCAGGCTGAAGGTGGTTCCCCACTCGTCGCTCTCGATTTGGTCGTTGCTCACTTCTAACTTGTCGTAGAGGTTGCGCAGGCGGTTGGTGACCCCTCGGCGGGACAAAAAGCGCCGTGCGGCAATGGCCTGGTCGGTGAGGCCGAGGGCAATGTCCACCAACACCTCATACTCCGCATCGCTGAGACCCGTAATTTTGTTTTGTGAACGGGAATCGACCCCGCGCACTTCCCGATCGATCACGCATTGCTCGTCCTGCACCACCGCTTGGATGGCGCTGACCAATTTTTCATCGGTGCAATTTTTCAAAAGGTAACCATAGACGGTTTGCGGGGGCACAATCTTGTGCAGCTCCCGCACATAGACTTCATCGGCAAAATGCGACCAAAAAATGATGCGTGTGCTGGGGCACTCTGACCACACCTGGCGGGCCACCTCGATCCCGGTCATCTCGGGCATGCGAATATCCATCAACACAAAGCTGGGGTGGTGCTGACGGTAGAGATCCAGCGCCTCTCTGCCGTTCGAGGCTGTGTACACCGGGCCAAATTCAGGCAAATGTTGCGTCAGTAGGCTGTGTACATGCTGACGGTAAAGAACGTCATCTTCAGCAAGGAGGGTACTCACAGGTCTTTGTCAGAGCTACCGGATGTTTTCTGTCTGTTCATCTCCTAACCCACACCTACGCGGGAAGACAAGGTTCTCTTGAGCAGTACCCAAGGGATCCTGTTACCGGCTGTGGTCGGGTGCTAGCGCTGGTCTAGGCTGTTTCTGGGGCAGAGGCCAAAAACGCCTCGATTTCAGGGCGCCGGGGCAAGCTGGGTTGGGCTCCCGCGCGGGTTACGGCCAAAGCAGCGGCGGCATTGGCAAAGCGCAAGGCTTCCCTCAGGGATCCCCCGGCAGCCAGACAAGCGGCCAACGCCCCACAAAAACCATCTCCGGCAGCAGTGGTATCCACCACCTCTACGGGATGGGCCGGCCAATGGCCCCTTTCTTCCCCATCGGCCCAAACGAACCCTGCCCCTCCCAAGGTGAGGATGACGGTTGGGATCCCCTGCTTCTGCAATTCTTGAGCCACCTTTTGAGCTTGTTCCGGCGTTTCCACAGGAGACTGGGCAAGGTCGGCGGCTTCGATTTCGTTGAGCACCAGGTAGCGAACCTGGCGCAACAGGGATCCCGGCAAGGGTGCGATGGGCGCAGGATTGAGCAAAATGGGGATCCCCTGGGCAAAGGCTTGTTCTGCTGCAGCCTGCACGGTGGGCAGAGGAATTTCCAGTTGCAGCAGAAGCAGAGCCACCGGGGTAAAGGGAGGCAAATGCGCTGGCAAATAGCGACCATTGGCGCCAGGGCTGACCACGATCCGGTTTTGCCCGCTTGCATCCACGGTGATGAGAGCCACGCCGCTGGGCCCTTCCAACTGCCTCAGGTGACGGGTATCGACGCCGTTTTGCTCCAGGTTCTCTCTCAGCAGGCGGCCAAACCCATCCGATCCCACCGCCCCCCACATCTCCACTTGGGCTCCTGCTCGTGCCGCTGCCACCGCCTGATTGGCCCCCTTGCCGCCAGGGTAGGTGGCGTAGTCGGATCCCAGCACCGTTTCGCCAGGGCCGGGATGGCGGGGCACCTGCACCACCAAATCCATGTTCAAACTACCCACCACTCGGATTGGGCCTGCCATCGGGTTTGGGGGAGAATCCTGTCGGCAAAGCAGAAGTCTTTGACTCTTGGGCAGCTATTGTATCAGCCGCCGGTTTGGCCGGGGATCCCGTTAACAATACCCCACCACGTGGCAAAGGCCATCGGGAGGGATCTGAAGGTTGACGATCCCGACTATCCTGGTAGGCGTTGACCAAGGGGGCAGGCTGATGTTGCTGACAACCACAGATGTGCTGCAAGGTGTGGAGATCGAGCGCTACCTGGGCATCGTCACCGCCGAGGTGGTCTACGGCAGCAATGCCTTGCGAGATTTCTTTGCCGGCATCCGCGATATTATTGGCGGGCGCACGGGAGCCTACGAGCGCGTCTTCGAGCAAGGCCAAAAAGAAGCCATAGAAGAGCTGGAGCGGCGAGCCAAACGCCTGGGGGCAGATGGCGTCATCGGCATCGCCATCAACACCGACACCATCAACATCGATCAAACCGGCGTGCTGCTGCTCATCACCGCCACCGGCACTGCCATTAAGCTCGGCTGAAGTTCTGGGGGTATGGTCGTTTCAAATAAGATTTAAGACACTTTGCCACCAGCCCCTCTCTCTGAGGGATGACCCTCACCCCCAGCCCCTCTCCCAAGGGGCGAGGGGGAGAAGACTCAGAACCCTCTCCCTCTGGGAGAGGG
>NZ_JANSJH010000144.1:0-4351 GCF_047462495.1 Synechococcus sp. H55.2
GCGCGAAGATTGACAACACAACCTTAAAACATCCGTTAAGTTCTGTCAACTGGCTGTGGGAAATCTGAGAAGGGATCCCCCAGCCTCAGCGGTTGGAGCGGCGACTGCCGGTGGGGGAGAAGAGGGCTTCCAGGGCCTGGCTGAGGGTTGGCTCCATCACCACCCGGTCTTCGTAGGCGGCGATGACCCGGGTGAGCTGGGGCAGGCGGCCCTGTTCTGCCTCCAGGTAGAGGGGCTGGACGTAGAGAAGCGAGGTCTCAATGGGGATGACCAGCAGGGTGCCCAGGTTCACCCGCGACCCGTGTTCGTTCCAGAGGGCGATTTGCTCGGAAATGGCGGGATCCTGGTTGACCCGCGCCTCTACCTGTTCCGGCCCGTAGATGAGGCGCTGCTTGGAAAACTCATACACCAGCAGCTTGCCGTAGTTTTCCCCATCGCAGCGGGCGGCCATCCAAGCCACCATGTTCTGCTTGTTGAGGGGGGTGAAGGGGGAAAGCAAGACAAACTCGGGCCGGTTTGGGGATCCCTTTTGTGGCTCCTCCGGCAAGGTGAGGATGAGGTACTGGGGCTGCATGGGAAGGCGTCGCCGGTTGCGGAATTGGTTGGGGATCTGCCACTGGTCTTCCCGGTTGTAGAAGAGGCGGGGATCCGTCATGTGGTAGGCGGCAAATTGCTGCACCTGCAGGCGGAAGAGATCCTGGGGGTAGCGGATGTGCCGCCGCAGCGGCTCCGGCATGGCCTCTAGGGGCTGGAACAGGCTGGGGTAGATGCGGGCGTAGGCTTGGATGAGGGGATCCCGAGGGTCGGCGATGTACCAGTCGATGCTGCCGTTGTAGGCGTCCAGCACCGCCTTGACCGAGTTGCGGATGTAGTTGAAGGGGAAGCCGGGCAGATGCTCGGAGTAGGGGTAGCGGCTGCTGGTGGTGTAGGCATCGAAAAACCAGTAGAGTTTGCCACCTTGAATCACCAAGTAGGGATCCTGGTCGTAGAGCAAAAAGGGCATCACCTGGCGCACCCGTTCCCGGATCTGGCGGCGATAGAGAAAGCGGCTGCTGGCGGAAAGCTCGCGGCTGAGAAGGATGCGCAGATCCCGGAAGTGCCAGGCGTAGAGAAAGCGCTGCCAGAGGTGGGGGATGGGCACGCCGCCCGTGCCGCGGTAGCTGCTGTAGACATAGCGATCGGCAGCGGGATAGTCCAGCTCGCGGGCCTCGGCACCCACGAACACGTCGGTGGTGGTCAGCTCGCCGTAGTAGAGAGCCGGCTGCTCCACCCGCAGCACCCCCGCCACCTCCGGGTAGCGGGGGGAAACCCGCGGTGGGATATCCGATAGAAAAAAGTCCGGCAGCCCTTCGGGAGTAACCACGTTGACCGGGCTGAGGGTGAGGCCATAGCCGTGGGTGTAGAAAAAGCGGCGGTTAACCCAAGTTTGGGCCGCAGGCGGCACCTGGGCAAAGTCCAATTCCCGCGCAGCGTGCATCACCTGGCGCAGTTCCCCGCCAATGCGGTAGCGATCTACATTCACATAGGGAAACTGGTAGTAGGGACGGATCTCCTGCAGTTGGCGATAGGTGGCCAAGAGGGGCTCCGTATCCCAAAGACGCACGTTGCGCAGGGTGGATTGATTTTGCTGCAGCGTTGCCAGCGTCAGGGATCCCTCTTCTGGAAAGGGCTTTACCTCCACCTCGGCCAGGCCAAAGCCGGCGCGGGTAAAGCGGATGTTGTGCTCAATGTAGGGGCGCTCCAGCTCTAGCTCGTTGGGCGTGACCAAAAGGGTTTGCACCAGTTGCGGGTAAAGCCGGGTGGTCAGCAGCCCAAACCCCAGGTAGGCCCCCCACAGCAGAGCCGGCGCCAGCAGGGAACTGGCCCAGGCAGGGCACCAGGATTTGAAAAAGGGAAGGCGGAGGCGGATCCCCTGGCGGGCCAAAACCCAGAAGCCAATGGCCGTCAGGAAAGCCACCCCGCTCATTAGAGTGGTGGCTGGCAGGGTGGCGTGGACATCGGTAAAACCGGCGCCAAAGACAACGCCACGGGTGGAGTAGAGCAGCTCATAGCGATCCAGCCAGTGGCCCCAGGCGCGAATTAAAAACAGGGATCCGCCCAAGATTAGCAAGTGCCGCTGGGCAAACAGGGAAAGGGCCAGCGTCAGCCGCTGCTCCGATAGCCCTAGCTCCACCAGGTAGATGAGCGCTGTCGTGATCAGAGTGAGCAGCACCAAGTTGAAGCACCAGTGCTGCAGCGTCTCCCAAAAGGGCAGGCCGAAAAGAAAAAAGCCCAGATCGCGCCTAAAAATCGGATCCGACTCCCCCACAGGCACTTGGTGCAGCCAGAGCAGCAGCGCGAACCAGTGCTGAGAAAGAGACCAGGCCAAGCATCCACTCAACCCCAGCGCGATCGCCCAGGCCCCTGTCAGGGTCGCTCCCCGCCAGCAGGCGCGGATGTTGGATCCCACCACCGCCAGGGCAAAACCAAAGGCGCCCAGGCCCAGCCCCCAGCGGGCAAATACCCGCGTCCACAGCACCGGCAGGGCGTTCAGCTCGGCAAACCAGGCCAGATCTACATAGAAGGCCGCCAAGCCGCTGATGGCCAGGATCCCTAGTCCAATCCAAAGTAACAGGAGCAACCCTCGCCGCAACCGCTCCATGGACTCAGGGCATCCCACTCAAACTCGCTCTTGATCCTAGCCCTTGCACCGCCTCCAGCAAGCCCGCCGGCCCGCCGTCCACCCGCACCACCGGGATCCCGACTTGGGCCTGCAACTCTTGCCAGCTCAGATCGTCTAGAAAGCGCTCCCCATCCTTAAGAGCAATCTGGGGCAAAAGTAGCCCATCGTAACTTGCCAAGTTTTCAACGGATTTCAAAGCGCTGAGGATGTCCTGCCCTGTCAGCAGCCCGGTTACCGTCAGGGTCTGTCCCCAGAATTGGCTGGCAATGGGCAACAGATCCAACTGCAGCCCCCGAATGCTGTTCATCCGCTTGACCACGGGCTGGAAGGCCTGTTCCACGGCGTTGCCCACCACCCAGAGAACTTTGAGGGGAGCAGGGATCCCAGCCGGCAGCCGCACCTGCTCGAACTCGCTCAAGAACAAGCGCAGGGATCCCACTCCATTGCCCAGTTGGGGGTAATCTTCGTAGTGCTCTGCCGGCGGCAATTCCCGACCCGCCAGCAGATACCACTCATCAGCCAGCCAGGCAAAGGTGGATCCCAATTCTTGCCGAAACTGCGCCTGCAGCGCTTCCACCTGCGCAATCACCTCCGCCGCTTTGGCAGCATCCACCGGGATTAGCTCATCATTGGGGGGGCGAAAGCGGGTTAGCCCCACCGGCACCACCGCCGCCGAGAGGACGGTCGGGATCCCTTCGACGGGTTGGCCAAAAGCGGCCAAGTCCAGAAGGGTGCGAGTTAGCTGCTCCCCATCGTTCCAGCCTGGGCAGACCACCACCTGGGCATGCAGTTGCAGTCGGTGTTGGCGAAACCAGGCCAACTGCTCCAGGATCAAACCGGCACGCGGGTTTTTGAGCAGGCGGCTGCGCAGCTCCGGCTCCGTGGCATGAACCGAGACATAGAGAGGAGAAAGGCGCAGGCGGGCGATGCGCTCCCACTCGGCAGCGGTCAGGTTGGTAAGGGTGAGGTAGCTGCCGTAGAGAAAGCTGAGGCGGTAGTCGTCGTCTTTGAGGTGCAGCGTTGCCCGCATCTCAGGGGGCTGTTGGTCGATAAAGCAAAAGGGGCAGGCGTTGTTGCATTGGATGAGACCATCGAACAAAGCCGTCTCAAACTCCAGCCCCAGATCCTCGTCTATGTCTTTTTCCAGCTCAACCGTGCGCTGGATCCCTTGGTTGTCCAGGATCTCCAGGCAGAGATATTCATCAGCACACAAGAAGCGATAGTCAATGAGGTCGCGGGGCCGCTCGCCGTTGATGCTCACCAGGGCCTCCCCAGGCCGAATGCCCACCTTTGCCGCCAGGGATCCGGCCACCACAGCGCTGATGCGGGCGGGCTTGAGGCTAGCACGAGACATGGCGCGCCCAGAGCCTAAACCTACTCCAAACAGCGGCGAATTGCTGCTTCCAGCTCCGACTGGCTGAGCTCGGTAACCACAAACACCTCTTGCACGCTGCTGCCCTTGCGGGCAACCAACTTGTATCCCCCTCGAATGGGCACCGAAACCCGCAACTGCAACTGCGGGATCCGCCCCCGACTGCAAGATAAGGCACCGGGAGTCACGGTTTTGATGCCCGCTTGCCGGGCCAGGCGCTCCAGGACAGGGATCAGCCCAGAAATGTGAGTGGAGTGGTTCCAAACCAGACGGCCAGAAGGCTCAGACATAGCGGCAACGCAACAGTGAGGGGGGCT
>NZ_JANSJH010000145.1:0-4236 GCF_047462495.1 Synechococcus sp. H55.2
GAGAGCTTTTTGGCCCAGTTCGGCCAAACCTTGGCCATCCGTCCCGACGGGGCTTTCGGGGCTTTGCTGCGCTTCAATCCCGACTACACCCGCAGCCTCTTTATCGTCAGCAATACCGGCACCAGCGAGGAGATTTGGGTAACCGAGGGATCCGTAACCAAGGGAGCCTTTTCTCCCGGCGCACCCGTCTTTTACGGCTTGGTCAGCGAGGCCGAGTTTGTTGGTGAGGGCGCGTTGGAATCTCTGGCCTACACCGAGTCCCCCCGCTTGCTGGCAGTGGTGTTCGGCAGCGGGAGGGCGGGCAAGACCATAGAGGTGGCGCGGGCCGACTACCCCTTTGAGCTGGACTTCAGCCTTTCTCCGGACGGACGCCTGTTGGCCTACACGCTTTTGCAGCCCTTGCAAGAGGAGATTCCGGATCCCTGGGCCCCCCTCAGCCGCACTGGGCAAGCAATCCGCAGCGGGCAAGTGTGGCTGGTGGACTTGCAAGATGGGCTGCCGATCCCCAACAGCCGTCGCCGCCTGCCGCTGGGCAGCAGCGCCCTGGCCTGGATCCCTTAGGCCAAGCAGGAGAGGCCACCTGGGGAGCAAACCTGCCTAGAATCAAAACAGTGTGTTGGAGGAGAGGGGGCTATGCGGCTCATTGACGGACAGGGACGTCTTTTGGGAAAAGTCAGTCTCCTAGATCTGGGGGCGCTGGCGATTGTGGTGGCGGCCATTGTCGCCGTTTTGTTTTTGCCAGGGCGGCAAGCGGGCAGCGTCGTCCAGGTGGGGGGCGGCCCTACCCTGCCGGTGGAAGTGGACATGATCGTGCGGGGGGTCAGCAGCCGATCCCTGGAACCCTTTCAAGTGGGTCAGAAGGCTGACTTGATCATCCGCAACCAGCCCTACGGCCAGGTGGAAGTGGTGCGGATAGAAAATGTCAGCCGCACGGTTCCGGTGGTTTTCCCCGATGGACGGGTCGAGAACTTGCCTGACCCAGAGTCCTACCGCTTTGATCTGGTGTTTACCTTGCGGGGACGGGGCCAGCGGACCGAGAACGGCATTGTCCTGGGCAACAACCGCGTCAAAGTTGGCGTTCCCCTGGAGCTGGAGACTTTTAGCTACAACTTGCGCGGCACTGTGATGGATGTGCGGCTGTTGCAATCGTAGAGGACACCAACCCTGATGCGGCTACAGGAGATCGCCCAAAAATTGGGATGCGCCTACGAGGGGGATCCCACCCTCGAGATCCACGGCGTAGCTAGCCTGGCGGAAGCTCGCCCAGGCGAGTTGAGCTTCCTCAGCGAAGACCGCTACTTGCCCCTCTTGGAGCAAACCCAAGCCAGCGCCGTCATCGTGGGCGAATCTATAGCTTTACCTCGCCCCATCCCCTGCCTGCGGGGCAGGGATCCCCGCTTGCTCTTTGCCCAGGCCATCGAGCTGTTTTACCAACCCTATCGCCTGCCCACCGGGATCCATCCCACAGCCGTGATCGATCCCAGCGTTGAGTTGGGGGAGGGAGTGGCCATCGGGCCGCATGTGGTGGTGATGGAAGGGGTGAAAATTGGCGACTACACCCAAATCCACCCCAACGTAACCATCTACCCCCATGTGCGGGTTGGATCCCGGTGTCAGCTTTTCGCCAACTGCGTCATTCACGAGCGCACAGAGATTGGCGACGATTGCCTCATCCACAGCGGCGCTGTGATTGGCGACGACGGCTTCGGCCACATTCCTCTCCCCGATGGCTCCTGGCGGCGCATGCTGCAGGCGGGCCGGGTGGTGCTGGAAGACGGTGTAGAAGTGGGCAGCAACACCACCATCGATCGGGCCGCCGTCGGGGAGACCCGTATTGGCCGCGGCACCAAGATCGACAACCTGGTGCAGATTGGCCACGGTGTGCGCACGGGATCCCACTGCTTAATCGTCGCCCAGGTGGGCATTGCCGGCAGCACCCAGTTGGGCCACCACGTCATTTTGGCCGGGCAATGCGGCCTGGCCGGCCACCTGCACATCGGCAATGGCGTGCGTGTGGCCGCTCAGACGGGCGTTACCAGCGACATCCCTCCTGGCCAAACCGTGGCCGGCTACCCCCATCAGCCCATTGCCGAATGGCGCAAGAGCATGGCAGTTCAGCGACATTTGCCTGAGCTGCAGCGGGCCCTGCGCAAGCTAGAAGCCCGTGTGGCCAAGCTAGAAGAGAACCATGCAACAGAGGAATCGGAAAGACCCTAGCCAGGAGTCATCCACCTTTCTCACCCCAATGGCGGTGCTTTACTCCTGTGACAACAAGGACTGCAGAGTGTTCAGGTACTCGTTGATGTTGCGCCGGTTGCCGCCGAAATCGTATTCCCCAATACGGCCCACCGAAGTGATGTGCAGACGAGTATGGCCGGGATCCCCTTCGATGGGCGATAAGGAAACCGTCAGATCGTCCACGAACTTAAAAAAGTTGGTGCGGGAGATCCCTTTCACTTCCAGCGCCTCGGCATTCACAGACAGCAGCTCGCCTCGCTTCCAGACTTGAAAAGCCTGTTCAGCCGCCTTCAACACCTGCTCTGGACTGGCTGCAACCACAACCTCCTGTTGGGCGCGGTTGTAAGGGGATCCGCCCAGAGTGGCTGCTTGCACAGGGGGGATCCCGCCTGCCCAAGCAAAAAGCAGCACTGCCAAGAGCACCAAAGGTTTCCAGAAAGACATGAGAGCAGGAAAAGAGGTTTGCACCCCTCATTATGCCTCTCTTTTCTAGAACGTTTTTCCCCTTCCGCTGACAGGTTTACCTATGGGCTAGCCTATAGCTCAATCAACTTACCTGACCTGCGTGCCTCATGCTGGCCCCAGAGAAAGTCCAAGAAAAGACAACTCCCCTCACCCGCCAGCAACTGGCGGAGCTCATGCCCTCGGCCCAGGGGCTGCTCAGCGATGAACCGGAAATGGAACACTCCCTCCACGCCCTGCAGCTTTTGATTCTGGTGAGCTGCCTCACCCGCCTCTGGCAGGATCGCAACGACTACTTCCTCGCCTGGAACCTCACCGTTTACTACAGCCGAGAGCAACTCAAAAGCAAAGACTTCCGCGGCCCAGATCTGTTTTTGGTCAAAGGGGTAGAAAACCGCCCCCGCCCCTCTTGGGTGGTGTGGGAAGAAGGGGGCAAGTACCCGGATTTGATCGTCGAGCTGCTTTCGGAATCAACAGCCAAGGTGGATCGGGGTGAGAAGCGGGAGCTTTACGAAAGGGTTTTTAGGACACCCGAGTACTTCTACTTTTCTCCCGAAACGCAGGAGTTTATGGGTTGGCGACTGAGGGGGGAACAGTACGAGGAGATTGAGCCAACGGAGCAGGGGTGGCGCTGGAGCGAGGTGTTGGGGCTGTACCTGGGCATTCACAACCGGCAGCTGCGGTACTTTTTCCCCAATGGTGAGCTGGTGCCCACACCAGAAGAAGCCGAAAAGATCGAACGGCAACGGGCGGAGCGCCTGGCCCAAAAGTTGCGAGAACTGGGAGTGGATCCCGATACTTTGTAAAGAAAACTGGCCAGCCCAAAATACCTATCGGAGAACTGGCAATGACCAACCCCAAACCGATTATTGAGGTGCCGGATCCGGTTAATCTACCCGACTGGCCCCCTACCCAAGACGAGCTCCCCTACGACGACGGCGTACCTATGGAAAGCTGGCGACACAAGTGCCAGATGGACTTGCTCATCTCCGTCACCCAAACCTGGCTGCAGCAGCGCCCTGATGGCTTTGTCAGTGGCAACATGTTCCTCTACTACAGCTTGGAGCAGACCCGCAGCCGCAATTTCCGAGGGCCTGATTATTTTGTGGTGCTGGGAGTGCCCAAGGGCGAGCGCAAAAGCTGGGTGATCTGGGAGCAGGGCAAAGGGCCAGACGTGGTGATTGAGCTTCTTTCTCCCAGCACTGCCCAGGATGATAAGACAAGCAAAAAGCAGCTTTACGAGCAAATTATCCGGGTGCCGGAGTACTTTTGGTTTGACCCGTTTGAGCCAGAGGACTGGGCGGGGTTTCGGCTGAGGGGCGACCACTATGAGCCGATTGAAGTCGATGCAGAAGGTCGCCTGCCGAGCGCAGTTCTGGGACTGTACCTGGTGAAATGGGAAGGCAGGTTTCGGGACATCGAAACCACATGGATTCGCTGGGCCACGCCTGCTGGAGAGCTGGTGCCCACCGAGGCCGAACTGGAGCGGCAAAGGGCTGAACAAGAACGGCAACGAGCCGAGCAGGCCGAACAGCG
>NZ_JANSJH010000146.1:0-4222 GCF_047462495.1 Synechococcus sp. H55.2
CGCGACCACCCCCAACCCCTCTCCCTCAGGGCCCTCACCCCCAACCCCTCTCCCTGAGGGAGAGGGGAGTTAGGGAACGACGTAACGAACCGTTTCGTTGCTGTTTGAAGTGGCTGTATCTCAAGCCGGCTTGGAACGACTTGAATGGACAGGCAGCACAAATGTATACCTGAAGCTCCCCAACTAGCGCAAAAAGCTGGTTATCAGCCACATCACCCCAAACGTGATCCCCACCAACAGGGCGCCGGGGGCATCGCCGCCGGTGAGGGGAAGGGCAATGCCGTAGGCCAACATCAGTCCTAGGCTCAGTCCTGCCAGCGCCAAGAGAAAAGCGCGAAGGAAGCGGCGCTCCTTGCGGTACAGGAAATAGATGCAGGTCATCAGCCCCAGCGCCAGTTGCAGGGAGGGATACTCATCAGGGGCCAAGACAACCCAACCCACCAGCCCTCCCAGCAACACGGCGGGCCAGAGCACATCCGGGGCAGAAGGGCTATCCAGCCAACGGCTGATCCAGGGGGGATTTTGGGCAGCAGGACGGGTCAAACTCGGTTCTGTCTCTGGACGGCTAGCCCGTTGTTCGGCGTAGCGAATGCGGTCGGGGACGGCGATCTTGCCCTCCTTGCGCAGGCGCAGGCGCTGCATCAGGATGGCGTCGTAGGCCTGTTCCACCCGCTCCTGCTGCTGTTCATCCGCACCCAAGCTGGCCAGGAGCCGGGCCCGCGCCGATTGGATCTCCTCAAAGGAGGCTTCTTCGCTGACCCCTAAGACCTGATACGGACTCATCTCAGCCATGACGACCAGCCCTGTAACTCTCTATCACCTTAACCCAGCCGCCAATTCAGCGGCAGGAGCCGACGGCAGGGGTTGGGTTGCCTTCTCCTCAAGGGATCCAGCAGCAGAGCGGAGGAGAGCCTGCAGGGAGCGGGCCACCTGCTCAACCGCGGCTTGGGTGGTGGCCTTGCCCAGGCTGAGGCGGATAGATCCCAGGGCCTCGACCTCGGAATAGCCCATGGCCAAAAGGATACGGCTGGGGATCCGCTGGCCGCTGCTACAGGCAGAGCCGGCGCTGATGGCGATTCCCTGGCGGCTCATCTCCCTCACCAGCACGTGCCCCGGGATCGCGGCAGTGCAGTAGCTGAGGTGGTGGGGCAGGCGTTGCTCCAGATCCGAGGGGCCGATCAGCCGTAAACCCGGCACAGAGGCCAGCAACTGGGCCAGCTGCCGTTGCAACTGCCGCAGGCGGGCCGTCTCCCGCTCCAGCTCTTGGGCTGCCAAAGCCGCCGCCACCCCTAGGCCGACAATGGCAGGGATCCCTTGGGTGCCGGCTCGCAGCCGCCGTTCTTGCCCGCCCCCCCGCAGCAACGGTTGCAGCTCCACCCCTGGGCGCACATAGAGCGCCCCCACCCCCTGCGGCCCGTAAAGCTTATGCCCAGACAGGGAGAGCAGGTCTACAGGCAGTTGCGCCAGATCCAGGGGGATCCGCCCCGCCGTCTGCACCGCGTCGGTGTGGAAGAGCACCCCAGCCTGGCGACAGAGGCGGCCCAGCTCGGCAATCGGCTGCAGGGATCCCACCTCATTCTGGCCGTGGACGATGGAGACCAGAACGGTCTTGGGCTGCAACGCCTGGATCAAGGTTTGGGGATCCACCTGGCCGGCGGAGTTCACCGGCAGACGGGTTACCTCCCAGCCCTGGGCCTGCAACCGACGGGCGGCATTCTCCACCGAGGCGTGCTCGACGCTGGAGATGATGAGATGCTGGGGAGTGGAGTAGCGCTGCGCCACCCCAAACAGGGCCAGGTTGTTGGACTCCGTTCCGCCAGAGGTAAACAGCAGCGTCTCCGGCTCACAGTTGAGCAGCTCGGCCACCTGCTGCCGCGCCCGTTCCATGGCCATGGCCGCCCGTTCTCCCCACCCATGCAAGCTGGAGGGGTTGCCCCAACTCTCCTGCATCGCCAGCCCCATAGCCTCGATCACCTCAGGCCGAGGCGGAGTGGTGGCGCTGTGGTCAAAGTAAAGTGCGGGATCCAGAGGCGACATGCGAGCTTGACAACCCAGGACTCGATGTCCCCATCTTAGTGCCGGCGCGTTGGCAGTTCACACCCCTTGCCGCAGCCGTTCCAGCACCCCCAGGTCTTCCAGAGTAGAAGTATCGCCGCTGATGCCGGAGCCGGCAGCCAGTTGCCGCAGCAGGCGGCGCATGATCTTGCCAGAGCGGGTCTTGGGCAGCGCCTCGGTGAAGCGAATTTCGCTGGGGCGGGCGATGGCTCCGATCTCCTCGACCACATGTTGCATCAGCGCTTGGCGCAGCGCTTCGCCCGGCCCGTAGCCCTCCGCCAAGATGACAAAAGCCACGATCGCCTCTCCCTTGATCTCGTCCGGTCGCCCCACCACCGCTGCCTCCGCCACAGCTGGGTGAGAGACCAGCGCCGATTCCAATTCCATCGTGCCCAGACGGTGGCCGGCAACATTGATGACATCGTCCACCCGGCCCATCACCCAAAAGTAGCCATCTTCATCCCGGCGGGCGCCGTCCCCGGCAAAGTAGAAGTACTGCCCATCCTTGGGTGGGATCCGCTCCCAGTAACTGGAGCGGAACCGCTGCGGATCTTTGTAAAGGGTGCGCATCATGCCCGGCCAGGGACGGCGGATCACCAGATAACCCCCTTCTGGGGCCGGGTTCCCTTCCATGTCGACCACATCTGCCGCAATGCCCGGGAAAGGGCGGGTGGCGGATCCCGGCTTGGTGGGTGTAACTCCCGGCAGGGGCGAGATCATAATGCCGCCGGTTTCGGTCTGCCACCAGGTATCCACAATCGGGCAGCGCCCACTGCCGATGACGGTGTAGTACCACATCCAGGCTTCCGGGTTGATCGGCTCGCCCACGGTGCCCAACAGCCGCAGCGAGGAGAGGTCATGCCGGCGGGGCAGGGCGTCGCCACTTTTCATAAAAGCCCGGATTGCCGTGGGGGCGGTGTAGAAAATCGAGATGCGGTGGCGGGCGATCAGCTCCCAGAAACAATCGGGTTTAGCAGGTCGGGGCGCCCCCTCGTACATAAACACCGTCGCACCATTGGAGAGGGGGCCATAGACGATGTAGCTGTGGCCCGTGATCCAGCCAACATCGGCAGTACACCAGTAGATGTCTTCTTCTTGCAAATCGAAGATCCACTGACAGGTGACGTGAGTGTAGAGGTTGTAGCCGCCGCTGGTGTGGACAACGCCTTTGGGCTTGCCGGTGGTGCCGGAGGTGTAGAGGATAAACAGCATCGCCTCCGCGTCCATCGGCTCGGCGGGGCAGGCTTCTTCTAGGCTGGGGGCCAGCTCATGCCACCAGATATCTCGATCCGGGATCATCGACACAGCTTGTCCTGTCCGCTGCACCACCAGGACTTTTTCGACGCTGGGCACCCCTTCCGCCAGCGCCAAGTCCACTTGGGGCTTGAGGGGGACGATGGCATCTTTGCGCCAGCCCCCATCGGCGGTAATGACGACTTTGGCTTCCGCATCCCGCAGCCGCTCCTTGAGGGCCTCGGCGCTGAACCCGCCGAACACCACCGTATGGGCTGCCCCGATCCGCGCACAGGCCAGCATGGCCATGACGGCCTCCGGGATCATCGGCATGTAGATCCCCACCCGATCCCCTTTTTGAATGCCCAGAGACTTGAGGCCGTTGGCCCAGCGGCAGACCTCGCGGTGGAGCTGCTCGTAGGTCAGGGTGCGAGTGTCCCCCGGCTCCCCCTCCCAGATGAGGGCGGGCTTGTGGCGGCGGCCATTGTCCAAATGGCGATCCAGGCAGTTGTAGCTGAGGTTGAGCTGTCCCCCCACAAACCATTGCGCCTGGGGCGGATCCCAGTGCAACACCTGCTGCCAAGGCTGAAACCAGTGCAATTCCTGCTGTGCCAGCCGCTCCCAAAACCCCAAGGGATCCGCTTCCGCCTCTTGGCAAATCTGTTGGTAGCGCTCAGGGGTGATGCGAGCCCGCTGCACAAACGAGGGAGGCGGCGGGAAAAGGCGTTTTTCCTGCAGAATCGACTCCAGGGCCGGTTGAGACATGGCGACAAGACCGGTACAGACAAGGGATCCCAACCGCGCCGCGGCTCCCTACAAGGAACGACGGGAGGGGGGTGGGAATAGGATACCTACCCCAGCAGGGGTAGAGCAAGGGATCGATCCCCGGCCCTTGTCCCAAAGGGAGAGGGGAACTCTTGAAATTACTTGAAAA
>NZ_JANSJH010000147.1:0-4102 GCF_047462495.1 Synechococcus sp. H55.2
GGAGAGGGGCCGGGGGTGAGGGAATACTCCCTCCCAGGGATCCAATTTGACCTCTGCCCCTGGGGTTGGATAAGGTTGAGGGCGAAGTGGCTGGGGAGCGAGAGCATGGCCAGCGTGACCTACGAACACGTTACCAAGCGCTACGGCGACACCACGGCCGTCCACGATCTGAACATCGCCATCGAAGATGGGGAATTTCTCGTCTTCGTCGGCCCCTCCGGCTGCGGCAAGACCACCTCCTTGCGCATGCTGGCCGGCCTGGAAGAGGTGAGCGCCGGCTCCATCTACATCGGCGACCGCCGCGTGAACGACGTTCCCCCCAAGGATCGGGACATCGCCATGGTCTTCCAGTCCTACGCCCTCTACCCCCACATGACCGTGGCCGAGAACATGGCCTTTGGCCTTAAGCTGCGCGGCCTGCCTAGGGCGGAGATCGAAAGCCGGGTTCGGGGGGTGGCCAAGCGGCTGGGGATCGAACACCTGCTCCACCGCAAGCCCAAGGAACTTTCCGGTGGACAGCGGCAGCGGGTTGCCGTCGGGCGGGCCATTGTGCGCAACCCGGCGGTGTTTTTGATGGATGAGCCCCTCTCCAACCTCGACGCCAAGCTGCGGGTGCAGGCGCGGGCCGAGATCAGCAAGTTGCACATGCAACTGGGCACCACCTTCATCTACGTCACCCACGACCAGGTGGAAGCCATGACCATGGGCAACCGCATCGCCGTCATGAAGGATGGCCGCCTGCAGCAGGTGGATACTCCCCAGGCCCTCTACAGCCGCCCCGCCAACCTGTTTGTGGCCGGCTTCATCGGCAGCCCTTCCATGAACTTCTTCTCAGCCAAGCTGCGGGAGCAAGAGGGCACCCTCTGGGTGGATAGCGGCGCCTTCCGTGTGCCCATCCCCCCCCACCAGGCGGATCCCTATCGGCCCCGCGCCGGCCAGCCGGTCATCTTCGGCATCCGCCCGGAAAACATCCACGATCCCCAGTACCAACCCCCAGGGATCCAACCCGCCCGCGTGCGCGCCAAAGTCTCGGTCGCCGAGCTGATGGGCCACGAGGTCATCCTCCACCTCAGCACCACCGACGCCGAAGGGATCCTCCCCGAGCAGGAGTTTGTGGCCCGCGTGGATCCCCGTACCCAGCTTCGCGTCAACCAATGGGCAGAAGTGGTCTTTGACATGGATCGCTTCCACCTCTTTGACCCGCAAACCGAGGAGCGGCTGGAATAAACAAGAGGCGCTGTCAAGCTAAAGATTGGCTACCATAGGCTCCAGAGAAAAAAGGATCCCTATGCCGGAGCAATCTGCCTCGAAGTTGGTGCAGGCGCAGTTCGATGAATTTCCCTATCCCAACGTCCCCATCGAGCAGACGGTTACGGATACCTTTGCCCTGTTTGCCAACAGCTACACCACCGCCTGCTACGTGCGAGATCGCAAGGTGGTCAAGCCCGAAGGCAAAGTGATGCTCAACGCCGGCTGCGGCTCCGGCTGGGAAACCCTGGTTCTGGCCACGGCCAACCCAGGTGCCTCTTTGGTCGGGGTGGATATCTCGCCGAAATCGCTGGAGATGGCCCGGCAGCGCTTCGAGTTCCACCAGATCCCAGATGTGCGCTTTGAAGTAGCAGACATCACCGACATGGGAGCGCTAGGGGAGCAGTTTGATTTCATCGCCTGCAACGACGTGCTCTACCTGCTGGAAGATCCGGTGGCCGGACTCAAAGGCATGCGCCAGGTGCTCAAACCCGAGGGCATTATCCGCACCAACGTCCACAGCCTCTATCAGCGGCAGTTTATTTTCAACATGCAGGATGCCATGGAGCTGCTGGGGGTGATGGACGAGCCGGCTGCCAAAGCCGTTCCCATCCTCCGAGAGCTGATGGATGCCCTCCATGAAGGCAGCTTCGTCAAAAGCCACTGGCAGGGAGACGCCATCAAAACCACCAACGGGATCCTGGCCAACTTTCTGCTGCGCAGCGACAAGGGCTTTACGGTGCCCCAGGTGTTCGAGATGCTGCGCCAGGCCGGGCTGGAGTTCATTAGCATGGTGAACTGGCAGCAGTGGAAGCTGGAGCGAGTCCTCACCAAGCCGGTTCCCTACGCCCTGCGCCACCTTAAAAAGCTCAGCCAAGAGGAGCTGCTGCACTTTATCGAGCTGATTTTTCCCAACCTGACCCGGCTGATTGATTTTTGGTGTGGCCACCCTCGCCCCGCTCCACCAGCCCCTTTTACCCTGGAAGAATGGCGAAACGGCTCCGTGCAGGCCCATCCTCTGCTGCTGCGTCTCAACGCCAAGGTTGCCTTCGAGAATGCCATCCGCGACAACGGCCCGGTCAACATCAACGGCTGGCCGGGATCCGAAGGCAACATCGTCATCGATCCCTTCTCGGTACGCTGGCTGATTGATGTTTTTGGGGAAGAGCCTGTGCCCGTACAGGCGCTGGCGGCCAAGGCCCTAGATCTCATGGACTGGACCCCCGAAGAGGCCTTTAACCAAGTGGTGGCCAACCTCAAGTTCCTGGAAGAGCGGCTGGTGGTGCTGCTGCACTCGCCCCTGCGCTAAGTTCAGGGATCCCGCGTCAGCTCCCCTCCCACCCACGATGGAACACTACCCCCCTCTCCCTGAGGGAGAGGGGCCGGGGGTGAGGGCCATCCCTGAGGGAGAGGGGCCGGGGGTGAGGGCGATCCCTCAGGGAGAGGGGCCGGGGGTGAGGGATCCCTCAGGGAGAGGGGCTGGGGATCTGCAGCACCCGGATGCGCTCGGCCCGAATCGCCGCCGGGATCCGCCCTTCGGCGTCGGCATTGACGGCAAAACGCACCTTGCCCTCCATCTCCACCTCGTCCCCTGGGCGCAGCTCCAGCCAACTGGCGGGGCGGCCAAGGCGGATGACCTGGACATCTTCCGCAGGAACCACCGAGACCCAGGTGCCGGCGTAGCGCTGCAGGTTGGGGCTGACCTCGTCCAAATTGACCCCGATCCAGCCTTCCTCGCGGTTGAGGAGCCGCACCGTTCCTGTCAGTCGAAAAGGTTGCGCTTCTTCTGCTAGCTGGATCGGCTCGTAGAGAACTCTCGTGTTTAGAGGCTGCAGACGGGCCAGCTCCACCCGCCATCCCTGGGCCTGGCGGTAGAGAGTAACTTCCATCGCCGCCCGCAGACGCCCGTCCGGCAGCGGCTCGTAGAAACCCAACTGGGAGCGAAAAGGGCGAAACCGCGGATCCTCCCGATCCGGCTCGGTTAAGAATTGCTGCAGCTCCGCGGCGGTGAACTGGAAGTGCAAAGTGGGCACCACTGCCTCCGGCCTCAGGATTGCGTCTACCTGAAAGATGGCCGTGTTGCCCACCTCCTGGATAGGAGTGAGGGTGAACTCCTCTGCCGAGGGCCAGGAGCGATCCAGGGCGCCCGGCGGGATCCCCCTCAGCAGCCGCGGGGTGAGCAGCGCTTCTGCCGTGGCAAAATCCCGAGCGTTGGCCGCCTGCACAAAGGCTTGCAGCGTCTCTTTGGCCGTTTGCGTCTGCCCGCAGCCATTGAGCAAAACCAGGGCCAGCAAGAACCAAGCTTTCTTCAACACCTTTCCCCCGCCACTTCACTGCTGATTTTCGGCAGGTTGCTCAGTTTCTGCCGGAGAGGGAGAGGGCTCAGGGTTCTCCGGCTGGGATCCCTCTGCGGGCGGCTTATCCGGTTGCCACACCTCGATTCGCCAGCCGCCCTCCTGTCGGTAAAGGGTGATCTTGAGGCGGGAAGTCACCGTGTCTCCCTCCAGGCGCAGGCCCACCAATTGCGGGGCCAACTGCTGATAGGTGGGATCGGCAAGATCCGGCTCGGTCAGGTACTTGCGCAAAGTCAAGGGATCCAGCCCCAGGCGCTGCGCCGCCTCTTCCAGAGAGGACTCGCCCTCCACCCACACGTAGGCCGTCTTGCCGCTCACCTCTTGGTTGCGCACCTGCACATTCTCTCCCGCTGCCCCCCAAATCGAAGGCAGGGATCCCGGCCTGAGGGCATTGCTGAAGCGCTCGGTCAGGTAGCCGTCGGCGGTGCCCCAATCCCCCTTTTCGGTGGCAGCGATAAAGGTGCTCACCACCTGGTCGGGGGTTTGCGCTGGTGTGGCCT
>NZ_JANSJH010000148.1:0-4046 GCF_047462495.1 Synechococcus sp. H55.2
TCCCTGAGGGATCCCCTCACCCCCAGCCCCTCTCCCTGAGGGAGAGGGGAGTTAGAGCGGCGCGTTGGCGACAGCGTTGCGGAGCAATAACGAGGTAACCAACCGTTCCATCGCCATTGGACTGGATTGAATGACCATAAAACAGAAAACATGTCAAAGCTTGACGAAATTGTAAGGAGCGGTGAAGTTGTTGTAGCGAATGCGCAGCCGCCCCTGAAAGGTCTGGTCTAGCTCCTCCACTTTTTGGGCAAAAGCCGGCTCATCTTCCCAGTTGATCAAAAATGAGCCGTTGTAGGCCATGTTCTCCGTGAGCAGATCGCCTTCCACGCGGTCGCTGGCCAGGGGGCTGAGGGCCGCCGTGAAGGTTTGGGCGATGCGCTGACGCCGCTGCTCCAAAAGCTGCTCCAGAGCCCGTCCGATCTCGACTACCGCATCCAGACCCAAAGGGGCGCCGACCATCTCGTCCCGCCGGGCTTTCAGGGCGGGGTTTTCCTCCAGCCCCAATTGGAGCTCTTGCTGGGGATCCCAGAAGACCTTTACCCCCACCTCCCGTTTGCCCTCTAGGCGCTGCAGCAGGGTCAGCAGATCGGCCAGGCGCGGTTTGACCAGATCCTGCTCCACCTGATCCCAACTGCTCACCACCAGGCCAAATTGCAACGGCAGCAGGGCGCGGTGTCCCTCGTTCATCACGGTTTCTAGGACGGCTTCGTGGGCCAGCAGATTGGCCCGGCTGGCCAAGTAGCGCTCCTGGCGGGCCTGGGAATAGAGAAAGGCCAAAGATCCCAGCACGTGAACCCCCACCGGCTGCTTGTCCAGCCCCACCACATTCAGGTGGCGCGGGCCGGGGGCAGCAACGATCCCGTAGAGATAGAGGGCGCTATTGGGATTTGCCGTTGCCATGGCTGCGGGCATCTCCGATCAACCAGGTGAGGTTGGACTCTTCCGTGTCGATGGCATTGCCATCGGAGGAAATGCAGTAGCGACCCATCACCATCTGGTGGCGCAGCGTCACTCCTGCGGCGATTTGGGTGTAGTTAAAGATGAGGCTGCCATCCAGCGTACACCCTTCGTTCAACACACAGCCGTAGCCAATGGCCGTGGGGCCGATGAGCTTTACCCCATCCGCCAGGTAGGTGCTGGCCCCGATGTACACCGGTGGCTCAATGTGGATGCGATCCCAGTTGGCGCGGATGTTGATCCCTGTCCAGACGCCGGGCCGAATCTGGATCCCGGGCACCTTGACGCCTTTGATCTCGCCGCGCAGCACCTTCTGTACTGCCAGCCAGTAGTCATGGGTACGGCCAATGTCCACCCACTGGAAGTCGGCCTTGAGGCCGTAGAAGGGGGCGCCGGCTTTCACCAAGGCGGGGAAGAGATCGCTGCCGATGTCATAGGGGCAGCCGGGGGGGATGTAGTCCAGGACTTCTGGCTCGAACACGTAGATGCCGGTGTTGATGGTGTTGCTGAGGGCCTCTTCCTGCCTGGGCTTTTCTTGGAAGGCGGTGACCCGGCCCGTCTCATCAGTTACCACCACTCCGTAGCTGGAGACTTGGCTGGGATCCACCTCTCGCAACACCACCGTGGCCAATGCCCCCTTAGATTTGTGAAAGTTGACCACCTGGGTCAGGTTGAGGTCGATCAGCGCATCGCCGCAGAGCACCACGAAGGTGCTGTCAAAAAAGCCGGAGAAATCCTGGATCTTGCGCATGCCACCGGCGGATCCCAGGGGTTCGGCCACCGGCTGGCCGTTCTCGAAGTGGCCCTCGAAGGAAAAGCCGATGTGTACTCCCCACTGCTGGCCATCGCGAAAGTAGTCTTCGATCTGGTGAGCGAGGTGGCTGGTGTTGATCATGATCTGGTCGAAGCCATGTTCCCGCAGCAGCTCCACCAAGAACTCCATGACCGGCTTGTGCAGAATCGGGATCATCGGCTTGGGCATCATGTAGGTGATGGGCCGTACCCGTGTCCCTTTGCCGGCTGCCAGGATCATGGCTTTCATGCCGTCCTCTCTCCTCCGGGTTCATCGTGTTTTTATCATCCCAGGATCTGCGTTCTGGAAAACATCTGCCGAGTCTACCTCGCCGGCAAGAGGTCAGTTCCCTACAATTGAGGACGCAGGATCCCTGGTATCCACTTTCCTTCTTTAACTAAGCAGCATTCCCACTGCCCTTGTCCTTTTGCCAGAAGGGATCCCTAAGTGCCTATGTTGACAGCCACCAGCCCTCGGCCAGCTCCGAAGCCCAATACCCCGACGATCACCGTTGCTCTGGCCAAGGGAGCCTTGTTGGCCGACGCTATCCGCTGCTTGCAACAGGTGGGGATCGATTTCAGTCGCTTTTTGGATCCCGGCAACCGCCTGCTGCGGATTGAATCGCCCACCCAGCTCAACGGGCAACGCTACGAGGCGCTGCTGGTGCGCAACCACGACGTGCCGGTGTACGTGGAATACGGACAGGCCGAACTGGGCATCGTCGGCTACGACATCTTGCGAGAGCGCTATGCCGGCAGCGAAGCGCGGGTGGCCCACCTGCTGGACCTGAAGTTCGGCTACTGTCGCATGTCGGTGGCCCTGCCCCAAGATAGTCCCTACACCTCGGCGGCCCAGTTGCCTCCCCATGCCCGCGTGGCTTCCAAGTTTGTCGGCTGCGCCCGCGAGTATTTTGACCGGTTGGATTTGCCGGTGGAAATTATCTCCCTCTACGGCTCGGTGGAACTGGCTCCCCTCACCGGCATGGCCGATGCCATTGTGGACTTGGTGGCCACCGGACGCACCCTGAGGGAAAACGGCCTGGTGGAACGGGACTGCCTTTTCGAGAGCACCGCCCGCCTGATCGCCCATCCCACCAGCTACCGCGTCAACCAACAGCCCATCGGCGAGCTGGTAAACCAGATTCGGGAGCGCTGGCTGGGATCCCTGGGCCCGTTCTGAGGTGGCCGCGAAAGGGTCTCACCCCTTTCTGGCCATCTGGCCGACTTTCCCTAGAGGGTGGGCAACTGGACTTGACCAAGAAACTTCTGCGGGCTCAGCCAAAGAGGGGATCCCTATTGCGTACAATAGGGGCATTCGGGCTTATTTTCCCCAGCAGCATTGAGATTAAAACAGGTTTTTCGAGGTTGCTTATGCGGTACCGTCCACTACTCGCCATCCTGTTGGCGCTCTGTTTGAGCGTCTTTGCCCTGCCGGCGGCGGCTGCTAAGGCCCCGCTGACCTACGACCAGATCCGCAACACCGGCAAGGCCGCCATTTGCCCTTCCGTCTCCGACAATGCCCGCGGCCGCATCGAGGTGCCCAAGGGGGGATCCCTGAAGCTGACCGATGTCTGCTTCCAGCCGGTGCAGATTGAAATCGAAGAGGAAAAGCGGAACGGGGAAAAAGAGTTTATCAAAGCCAAAAACATCATGATCTCGGCGGCCACGCTGGGGCCGATTAAGGCCGAGGTCACCCCCAAAGACGGCGCGCTGGAGTTCAAAGTGGTGGATGGGATCACCTTTCAGCCGACCACCGGTCAGTTGCCCCGCCGCGAGCGGGTGCCGTTTCTGTTCAGCGTGAAGGACTTGGTCGCCACCGCCCAGGGAGCCGCCATCGACCCTTCGACCGACTTTGAAGGCGAGTTCTTGGTGCCCGGCTACCACAGCAGCACCTTCCTCGACCCGCGTGGGCGCGGCTCCAACGCCGGCTACGACACAGCCGTGGGGCTGCAGGCGGCCAAGGACGACTTCGCCACCAACCGCAAGGTGGACGAGGTTTCGCAGGGGAAAATGTCGCTGCGCATTGCCCGCGTGGATCCCAGCACGGGAGAGATGGCCGGCTCGTTTGTCAGCATTCAGCCTTCCAGTACCGAGCAAGGGGCGATGGAACCCCACACCGTCCGCGTCCAGGGCTTGTTCTACGCCCGTCTGGCGCAGGAGTCTTGAAGAGAGCCAATTTTGGGCTTGAGAGGGGCAGGGATCCGGTCGATTCCTGCCCATTCTTGTTGATACTCTGTCTGTCTCGGTTTGCCCGTTGGGGAAGGGGGCAGTGATGGCGGGATCCCACAGCGTTTGTT